>JBDHGR010000001.1:0-38806 GCA_039589815.1 Gemmatimonadota bacterium
ACTCGGGGGCCTTTCTGCTTGATCCCCTTTTCCACGTTTTTTCGGAAATTCGCCGCCAGGGCGGGAACGCTGAGCATGAAATGGGGCCTGACCTCTTTGATGTTTTCCGGCACGTTCCTGAGGTAGTCCCTGGCCGAGTTGCCCGCCTGGACCGCAGCCAGTTTCGCACCGTAGAACATCATGATGTAGATGCCCACCGTGTGCCCGAAGGCATGGTCCCAGGGTAGGACGATAAGCGACCGCCAATGTGGTTGGATCTCCGTGACCATGGCGGCGCCCTGTTCCACGTTAGCCGTGTAATTCCTGTGCGTCAGGATGATCCCCTTCGGATCGGCGGTGGTGCCGGACGTGTAGCAAATTGTGGCCGGATCATCCTCCTCAACCCCTTTGAAGATGGCTTCGAAGTCCTCGAAGTTCTCAACCAACCACTCATCTCCCATGTCCAGGAGACGATCTACCTCGATCTCGTCCGGATCCTTCGCCTCGCCGTCCAGAAGGATGATGGTCTCCAGATCCGGAAGGTCCTTCTTGATGGCCTCGACTTTGTGAGCCTGGTTCCCTGAGACCACCACCATCCGGCATCCGGAATGGGCCAATCGAAACTTGAGCTCGGTGGGTTCGTTGATCTTTACCGAAATGGGGACGTTGATGGCGCCCGTGTAGAAGATCCCGAGCTCCGCCGTAACCCACAGGTTTCGGCCTTCACTGATTACTGAGAGCCTGTCGCCCTTCTCCACGCCCAGAGCCAGCAGACCGGCCGCAAACCGATGGACCTCCTCCCGAGTTTCCCGATAGGTAGTCTCCCCGTAGCGATCGTCCGACTTTTCCAGAAGGTAGACCTCGTCGGCAAACTGCTCCGCCCGGGTCTCCATGAGGTCGATCAACGTGCGGCCTGGCATGGTCGTCCTCGCTGAGGTTAGGGAGTGCACTTCCGCATGCTGGTTGTCGTTGCGCTCCCGCATGCTTAAGGGAGGCGGATGCCCTGAGCAAGTCCAGATGCGGGGCCCGCCACCCACGGACCCGGCCCATGCCGGTGAATTGTTGACCATCGATCGAGGGAGCTACTATCCTCTTTCGCCCGTTCCGCGGACCCTCCGCGGAAATGCCTCATCTGCCTGGGAGTCCCGGTTATGCCTCGCCCTCAGCTGCTTCTCACCCTCCTTCTCATCGTCGCACACCCCCTGGTGGCTCAGGAAGCCACATCCGGCCAGGGGCGGGCCTTCACCCCGGGGGACTGGTACCGGTTGACCAGGGTGTCGTCGCCCGCGATGTCTCCGGACGGAGGGCATGTGGCGTTCACCGTGACCACGGTGAACGAGGAGGAAAACGCCCGGCATTCCGAAGTCTGGATGGTGTCTACAGGAGGTGGGGAGCCAATTCGTCTCACTTCCCCCGGTACCGAGAGCACCGGTCCTCGGTGGTCCGAGGACGGGACCCACCTGTTCTTCACGTCCAGGCGGGAAGGCGGCGAAGGCAGCACCTGGGTGCTCCGTATGGACGGTTCCCGTATGGGTGAGGCCTTCCAGATCGACGAGGGTCGGAGGGGATCGGAGCCCGCCGATGGCTCCTTCGTGGTGTGGACGGAAGCTGGCGCCAGGGATGAGGAGGATGAGGAGGGAGAAGGTGGGGAAGAAAGGGCCGAAGAGGACCCCTTCGCCCGAATGCGACCCATGGCCAGGCCGCCGCTGGGAAGCGTAACCAGGCCCGTCGATCCTCAACGGTTCGATGGCATGCAGATCGTGGACTTCCCCTACAAGCGGAACGGATCAGGGTTCACCCCCAATCGAAGGGAACCCAGAACATTCAACGCTGCCCAGATCTGGAAGCAGGTCGAAGGCGACACGGCAGAGATACAGCTCACCTCAGAGGTCTACTCCCATAGGAATGCCACCGTCTCACCGGATGGTCGTTGGATCGCATACGTGGCCAACCCGAGGTTCCTTCCAGACTCCGTCCTGCAGGCGGAACGGGATTCCATCTCCAAGCTCCCCTACGACGCGGCCCGGGACGAAGCCCCGCGAAACGACGCTGACATCTTCCTCCTCCCATCCGACGGTGGAGACCCCCGGCGCCTCACAAGGCAAAACGGCTCGGAGGGACGCCTCGTCTGGTCCCCCGACTCGAAGCAGATCGCCTTCACCTCCCGCCTGGAGCGGACGACAAACAACAGGATCTGGGTGATCGACCTGGAGGGGGGAGAGCCCCGAAACCTGTTAGCCGGTTGGCAGTACGAGCCGGGCGGATTCGAGTGGATACCAGGAGGACCGATCGTCATGAACGCCTCCATCGGAGGCCGTTCGGCGCTAATTCACCTGGACCCCGAGACGGGTGAAATGGAGGAGGTCATCTCGGGCCGAAGGCGCATCAGCGGCTTCACCTATGACGACGACTACCGCCAGGTGGCTTTTGTGGCCACCTCCGTGCATGAACCTACGGAACTCTTCATCGCAGACCTGAACGGAGAGAACGAACGAAGGCTCACTGGCTTCAACGACGATCTGAATGAGGAGATCGCGTGGCCCAAGGCCGATCGGTTCACCTACGAATCCGTGGGGGGATTGGAGATCGAGGCCTGGCTTCAGTACCCCCACGGTTATGAAGAGGGGATGCGGTACCCAGTGGTTCTCTATATCCACGGTGGTCCCCACTCGGCATACGGAGAGGGGTGGTTCGACGAGTTCCACAACATCACCGGGGCCGGAATGTTCGTGTTGTACACGAACCCCAGAGGATCCGGCGGCTACGGTGCGGAATTTACCTACTCGACGCGGGGGCGTTGGGGAATGGAGGACTACGAGGATCTCATGAGAGCGGTGGACATCGTCATCGAACGGCCAGATGTCGACCCGGATAGGCTGGGAGTGACGGGAGGGAGTTACGGGGGGTTCATGACCGCATGGATCACCACGAAGACCGATCGGTTCAAAGCGGCCCAGGCCGACCGCATGATCTGCAACTGGTTCTCCTGGTACGGGACGTCGGAAGCCCAAGGCCTCACCGAATTCGAGTTTTACGGAAAACCCTGGGACAACCCCGATCTCTACCGGGATCTCTCACCGATCACGCACGTCGCCAATGTCACGACTCCCACACTCATCGTCCAGTCGGAGGAGGATCACAGGACGCCCATGACCGACGCCGAGCAATGGTTCATGGCCCTGGAGAAACAGGGAGTGCCCGTGGAGTTCATGCGCTATCCGAGGTCTACCCACGACCTCTCCCGGACCGGCGAACCTTGGCTCCTCGTGGACCGCCTCGGCCGGTTGAGGGATTGGTTCAGCCATTGGCTGATGGAGGGCTAGCCAATCCCTGGAAGAGTCGGAATAAAAAAGCCCCGGGTGCGATTCACCAACCGCTCCCGGGGTTTTGCCAGTCTTGGCCTACGACTTCCGTCAGGTACTGCCTCCTCCGTCAGGATCCGCCGGCGTTGACCTTCAGCTCCTTCACCGTGATGGTCATTTCCATCCCCTCTTCCCCACCCAACATTCCCGCCAGTTGCTCGATTTGGCCCTCGATCATCCCGCGCATCCCTTCCGGCATGTTCTCCATTTGGGCCCGCATCTCGTCGATCTGCTTCTGGAGCTCCGCCTGATCCACATCGGCGGCCTCGAGCATTCCCTCGGTGATCACTCGAGTTACAAAGGGATGAACGTAGCCATCCACCTCCCGATAGTCCTCCAGGAACATGTTCATGGTAACCGGAAAGAGACTACCGTCGTCCCGCCTGGCCTCCCCCTCCATCTGAACCTGCCGGAGGAGGAACCCATCTTCTACCATGGAATAGCGGAAGGAGGTTGGGCGGAAATCCTCGGCGCCCTCGCCTGCTCCTGGCATCCCGGGAAGATCCAACCCGGAAAAGTCGTCGATCAAAAAAACCAGAACCTCCTGGCCATCCAGCTCCTCGGTGCCCACCAACTGGGTCCGCTCCACCCACTCCTCTTGAAAGGGGTTGGACCAGTCCGCCTGGGCCATATCCTGAGGGATGGGGTTGGTCATTCCGGCCATGGTCACCGAAACCGGGACCAGGATAGGCGTGCCTCCGGCATCCCTCTTCTCCATGTACATGCTCATTTCCATGCCCATCATCTCCTGGACGATGGTCACGTTTTCCACGCCGGAAAGCCGCTCCGATTGAGCCGCCATTGCCCTCCTCATGAGATCGGCGGCGTCTTGGCCTTGAGTCGGTTGCGGCAAGAGCGTCAACGCCGCCAGGGCTAACCCGGTACGAATGGACACAACGCTGATTCTCATGGAGCTTCCTCCTTGGGGTCGGGCGCCAACGTGTCCTTCACGGCCTCCAACACTTCATCACTGGAAAAGGGCTTCTGGAGGATGGCGTCGGCACCCAGGAGAGCGGCGTCACTGAGAGCCTGATCCCGTGAGAGGAGACCACCGCCCGACATAGCCAGTACCCGAGCGTTCGGGAAGGTCGCCCGGATCTGCACGAGGAACTCGATCCCGTCCATTCCGGGCATAAAAATGTCGGTGATCACCAGGTCGGCCGGTTGTCCTTCATAATGCCGAAGGGCCACCGTGCCGTCCGGAGCCTCGGTGACGGAATGCCCGTCGGATTCAAGGATCTTCCTCAGCACCCCCAGGACCCCGGGTTCGTCATCGATGATCAGGATGTCCGCCATCTTCTCTCTCCCAAGGGGAAAACAACACGGGTCTCAGCCCAAATAAGTTCTATCTCTGCCCATCGATTGGCAACGGAACCGGTCTCCGATGGTCAGCCCCCGCCAGCGAGATGTGTGGGGCCGTGGGATCCCAGTACGAAAAAGAAGCCGAATGGTTCCCTTCTGCCGACGGATTCTACCCCTTCTCCGTTCTATTCGTAGAACAGGGCGTTAAAGAGCAATCTCATGGTCGAACGGGCCTGTGCCCGGTTATGTACATTAAACCCGAAAGCCAGGACCCTGCCCTCCCCGACTGATATGTCCATGACTGCGGCCCTCTCCCTCAGGTACTCGTCCCCGATCATCCACCCGCTCAACAAGAGAGCTTCGTCTGGATAAGTGGCCACAATCTCGATCCGTTCTTTCTCCGCCACGTGTTCTTCGTCGGCGTCTGTGATCTCGTACACTCGCCCGCCTGAGAAGAACACCATCCCCCTGCCGGGCATGCCGTAAGCCAGGGGATGGCCCGTGGCGAACTCCGCTTTCAGAATCGCACCTGGCGCGTTGAAGCTGTCGGCCGGAACTCCCTCCAGCACGTTCTTCAGAGGAAGGTCGAAGTGCTCGACTGGGAGGTCACACGAACGGTTGTTGCAGACGAGACGCCCACCCTCGTTGACGAAATCCCGAAGTGCAACAATCCCCTCGTCTCCGATCCCTCCCACATAATCGGGTGGGACGGTCCCCACAGGGTGGCCGTCGATGATCTGCGATGCGCCCTGATCGGCGAAGACCAGGACATCGAACCGGTCATGAAGCTCACCGGCCCTGATCTCGGCATTGGTTACGGATTCAAACGGGATCCCATACGTGTCGAATACATACGCCAGCCACCCCGCATCCATGCTCGCCACCCAGGCCTTGTGAAGACCGATCCGAGGCAACCGAAGACGGGTGGTTTGAACACCTGGACTGCCATCGCTGAAGAGTAAGCCCGAGGCTTCTGCGATCTCTGCCATGCGCTGACCCGAAACGCCCCCACCCCGCACCACATAAGTGCCCATCGGGTACCCCTCCCCACCGAGGGTGAATGGCTCGTTCGCCCACCCCACGGTCGCACCCGCCTCCAGAAGAGCCACGGCAGCCGTGATGCTGGCGTTGTCGGTGGACCTGAAGACGAACGAGCCGCCTCGGGGAGCCACGGAGGACAGGTCGACACTTTCCACCTCGGTCAAGCCCACGGTCAGGGGGGAGGACATCTCCCGGTACTCAACGCCCATCTGGAGAGGGAGGGTCCACCCCACCCCGTCGTACGGGCGGAGCGGGCCACCCTCCCAGTCTTCAGGGTTCACCAAACCCTGCCAGAGATGGGAGTACTCGCGAAGGTCAGGGTACGCCTGTTTCTCGAAGATATTCTTGAGAAAGAGCCCGAAGGGTTGGCTCGTAGGCAGCACAAAGGTCCCTTCCGGGTACACGATCCCGTTGTGTTCGAAACTCTGGTCGGCAGTGTAGGCTTCGATCCCGTTGATCATCATTCGCTCCAGAAGGAGCGCCGTGCTGGTTCGATCGGGTTGGTCGGCCGGTATGATATATCCATATGGGGGTTCGTCTTCGAACCGGGACATGACATCCGTCCCGGCCTTATATTTGTCATATATCAGCTCATACGTATATCGGGCCGCCACTTCCAACACTGCCTTGCACGCTGTGTTGTTATATGCAACGGCGTCGCCCAGGCGCCACCACCCACCGGGCCAGGGACTGGGATAGAACACACCTTTTGTCAGGTCCCTGTGGGCCTCCGGAAAATCATCCAGGGTGAAATGCTGGGGTGTGGCATACCTGTAGAGTTGCGTTTCGGTGAGAATCGAAATCACGTTATGAGCATCCACAACCTGAGTGGCATAGCCTGGGTACCAGGTGTCGTAACGGATTCGTGATATCGCCCCCGGTTGTTCATTCTCTTCGAACGCTTTTCCCATGGCCGTCCCGATAAGGTTCTTCCACCTCACAATGAGAGGGTGGACGTTGGGGTTGGTGGGTTCCGCGTCAGGTGGGGTCCAGATCCGGGCTGGGAACGGACCGGTTTGATGTTGGTTGTATAGGATCTCCGGAAACCAATCCTGGGAATGGGCCCGGTTCATATTCCGGGTTTCGACCAGGTTCCCCATAAACGAGTCCCGATTATTGTCATGGCCGACATATTCGTGATATAACCAGGGGATTGGGCTGACCTCGAAAGGCGTCCCGACATTCCCCATATACCAATCGGACACGATGGTCATTCCGTCGGGGTTTGCGAAGACCAACAGAGTAATGACGTTTTCCCGGATCATCTCCATCTGTCCGTCGGCTCCGGTCACCAGGTCGTAGGCCAACTGGGGAAGAAGCTGCGCCGGTGCCACCTCAGTTCCGTGTAGACCTCCGTCGATCCACACGAAGGCCTTCCCTTCCTCCGCCAGTCTCTCTGCTTCTTCATCGGAAAGGCCACGGGGAAGGCTGATGCGTCGGTTGATCTCCTTGAAGTGTTCAAGACCATCGAGGTTCGCGGCGGAGGAGATGACCCCATACTTCATCCGCCTTCCACCCGTAGTCTCGCCCATGTCCAACACTATCATCCTGTCGGTTTCCGAAGCCAGCAGCTCGAAGTATCCGATGGCGTCCTCATAGGTCATGAGATGGAAGTCAGCTCCGGGTTTGTAGCCGAGGAACTCTTCCGGGGAGGTCACCTGGGCGGCAGCCCCTGAGGCGCTCCCGATCAACAGGGAAACCAGCAAGACGGCCATATCTCCTATCGCCGCGTTTCGAGATCTCATTGCTCTCTCTCCAATAGGATCAGGGCTCTCTTCCGTGAGCACGTGGACATCGAAGGTAGCCAGCCAGTGCTCCCCCTAGTCGTCGCCGCTGGCAATGCGGGGAAGGGTCGCCCGAGCGTGTCGTGCCGCTGAATCGAGAAGGATGCGCCTGACCGGATCATCCTCCGGCAGGGCTTTCGTGATGGGACGCATACACCAGGCCCGGCTTAGGTTCACACCATCCAGGTGAACGATCTTCGGGCCGGTCCGGTCTGAGACATTCGCCGCCCGAAGAAAGGAGGTCAGCTCCCCGGCTGCCCGGGGTGAGCGCCGTTCTCCGGCTCCGGGTAGAGTGGCGCTTCATTGGACTCCTCCTTGACCCTCGAAAGAGCCACCCATCCCTTCTCCCTTCATCCACCGGTCGAACCACCGAAGCTCGTTCATCATCCGGTGGACATTGTTCCAGTGGCCCCTGATGCCATGGGCTTGCCCTTCGTACTGGATCACCCGGGCCGGAACTCCGTTCTTCTTCAGGGCCACGAACATCTGTTCGGCTTCGGAATATGGGACCCGTTGATCCAGCTCACCGTGAACGAAAAGGGTCGGCGCCTGAACCTCGCCGGCATAGGTCAGGGGGGATTGCCGGATGAGTATTTCCAGGGCCTCCATCTCCCATGGTGACCCGAAGAACTCCGTCTCCTTGGTCCGAGCGATGTCGGCTGTGCCGTAGTCGCTCACCCAATTCACAATTCCGGCGCCGGCAACAGCGGCGGCGAAGCGGTCGGGATAGCGGGAGATGAGCCAGTTGGTCATGAACCCGCCGTATGAATGCCCGATGGATGCCACTCTCCCAGGATCGATGGAGAAGTTCGAAATCGCGTAGTCGATCCCCGCCATGACGTCCTCCCCATCCTTGTCCCCCCACGCCCCCCAGGTTCCCCACTTGAAGTCGACCCCATATCCGGTAGAGCTCCGGAAGTTGGTCTGGAGGACGAAATATCCGTTTGCCGCGAATAGTTGGTGTTTGAAGTTGAAGCCATAACCCGAGGCTGAGTGGGGTCCGCCATGGCTATGGACGATCATGGGATAGGGGCCGTCCGCCGGATCGTATCCGTAGGGATAAAGGATCCACCCTTCCACGGTGGTGCCGTCGTAGCTGGGATACACCAGACGTTCGGCCCGACTCAGGCTGACCCCGTCCAGAAGGTCACGGTAGAGGTCTGTCAGGCGGCGTTCACCCATACCGTCCAGCTCCGCCGCATATGCATCCGGTGGGGTCTCGAATGACCCGACGGTATAAACCATGGTCGAGAAATCCTCTGAGATCTGGATTCCGTCATGGCTCCGCTCCCCATGGGTGATCTGCTCTACCGGCCCCCCAGCGGCCGCAACTCGGAAGAGGTGAGTTCCCCCACTCTTCTCGGCCCTGAAGTAGATGAAATCCGAATCCGGCGACCAAATGGGCCCGCTCGGATCTAGATCCCATTCCGCCGTGAGGTTGACCGGGGTAGGGAGGCTCGTGGTTCCCGTGGTGGCGGTCCCCGAGGCGGCGGGGAGCCCATCCTCAAGGGCAATCAAGAAAAGGTCTCTGGGCCCGCCGTGGTCGAGCCGCTGGTCTTTGACCATGTCGGTCCCGTAACCACCGGTGTAGGAAAGGAAGGCGCCATCTGGGGAAAAGCTCAGGGACCCATAGGTCCAGCCATCATCTGTGAGGCGAATCGACTCGCCATCGATGGTGACGAGCCAGATATCCGGCCGCCCATACCGTAATTCGTTTTCCCATTCTGGGTCCGCGGTAAAGGCCAAGACACGGGAGTCGGGATGCCAGATCGGCGAACTGGGCCGCATTCCCAGCTCGGTCAGGGTCCGGGCCTCGGCAGTGGCGTCGCCCTCCAGGGATGCGCCTCCCTCCACCGGCGTGATCACGACCTCCCTGGGGGGGTTCGCCGTGGGATCCGGGACGGGGAAAGGTTGTCCGTCCCGTTGGAAGTTGAGCCAATCGAACTGGACACCTTGAAAACGTTCCTCATGCCGTAACTCGAAGGCGGTAAGGGCCGGCACGACGTCTTCCATGGCAGGCAGGTCTTCCAACGAGGCGACCCAGAAACCATCGGGACTCCCGTTCCCCATGGGGGTATCGGAGGGCTCTGGCCGCGGCGGGCTCGTTGGGTCAGCCGGATCTATGCTCCACCGTCCGTCCCGGGTGTAGAAGAGACGCCCACCGGCGGTCCAGTCTGGGGCCATTACATCCTGGCCTCTGTGGAGGATATGTCGAGGGGGCGCAGAAGCATCTCCGGGCACGAGCCAAACCTCGTGAACATCCCCGTTGGTCTCCTCGACCGGGAGCGAGACGGCCAGTACCACCCAAGCCCCGTCAGGAGAGGGACGAATCCCTCTCAAGTCCTTGACCCTGTAATAGTCCTCGGGTTCAAGGGCCCGGCCCTGGGGCTCTGGGAACTCGGAGGAGAAGGATTGGGGAGGGGTGCTGGGAGTCGGAGGAGTACAACCTCCGACACCGACCCCGAAGAAAAGGGCTGTTGTCGCCCGGAGAAGGAATCTCATGTTCGGGTCCTTCCTCTCCAACGAGGAACGTGCAAAAGGTTCGGGACAATATTGGGCGGTGCCGGCAAAAGGGCGAACGTTCTCCCTTGCCATTTTCTCCCCACCGGGTCACGCTTCAGCCGTCCCATGGCACCTGGCCGATGATCCGCTGCACCCAGTTGCAGGAACCGTCCAGCGGTCGGCCCCTCGGCTTCCTGGCCCGAGACCGGAAATGACAAAGGAAAAGACTCTCCTCTCCAGATTCTTCGGGTGGACCGCCGGAGTGTTCTTCCACGTGGAAAGACAGGGTGGTGCCGTCCCGGATGGGCCGCTGGTGGTGGTAGCCAATCACCCCAATTCCCTCATGGATCCCCTGGTCCTCATCAGAGTTCTGAATCGCCAGACCAGACCCCTGGCTAAGGCCCCTCTCTTCGACCAGAAAATCCTGGGATATATCCTCAGAGCAATGGGTGGTCTGCCTGTCTATCGGAAGCAGGATTCCCCGGGGGAGATGAAGAAGAACAAGGGGACCTTCGACGCAGCCGTAGCGGCCCTTTCCGGTGGAGATGCGATTCAGATCTATCCGGAAGGACTCTCCCACTCGGAGGCTTCCCTGGCCCCGCTCAGGACCGGCACGGCGCGAATCGCTTTTCAGGCGGAGGTAGACGCGGACTGGGCTCTTGGCCTTCGGATCCTCCCCGTGGGCCTAACCTACGTCCGGAAGACGTTCTTCAGAGGGCGAGTGGTGGCCCGAGTGGGAGACCCCATTGACGTGGGCGATTGGCAGAAAGCTCACAGCTCCAACGACCGGGAAGCGGTGCGTGATCTCACGGAAAAGATCAGGGGCGGGTTGGAGAAGGTCACCCTGAGCGCCGAGTCCCCTCGGGAAAGGGAGCTCATCGAAGTGGCGGAACGGGTTTACGCACGGGAATTGGGACTGGTGAGATGGAGGGAGCGGGAGAACCTCGGGGACCGGTTACCCCGCCTCAAGCTCTTCGCCAGGGGTGCAACCTGGCTTCGCACCGAAGACCCCGGACGGTATCGACGGTTGGCCCGGCGGATCAGAGCCTACGAGAGGGCGGCAGGGATCTTGGGAGCTGGCGAGGCCGGGGTGCCCCCGGAGTACCGGCTCGGAGCGACCCTCCGCTACGCCTCGATCGAGGGAAGCATTCTCCTGTTAGAGGGGCCGTTCGCCGCTGTCGGCATCCTGGCTTGGCTACCGGTCTTCATTCTCTCACGGCCCATCGTCCGCCGAATTCACCCTCAGTATGAGGCGTTGTCGACCTTCAAGTTCTCCGCATCGGCCTTTCTAGCCCTCCTGACACTCACTGGGTGGACCTTCCTGGCATGGTGGTTCGGTGGCTGGACCTGGGCAGTGGGCATCGGTGGGATCTTAATCCCGCTGGGACTTCTTGCTATCGCCTGGCACGAGCGTTGGATCCGGGTGGAAGAGGATGTGAAACTCTTCCTCAGAGTGGCCTTCAAGCGGGATCGCCGCGACCGCTTGGGAGGAATGCGCCGGGAGCTGGTGAAGGAGTTCGACAGGATTGGGCTGAGGATTGAGGCCGGAGATCGGGCCTCGGCTCGGAGGCTGGACCCGGCCAAAGAACCCTCTGAAACGCCAGATCCTACAAGGTAGAGGACGGGCAAAGGTGGGCTACCACACACTCCTGGCACCGCGGATTTCGGGCTTTGCAGGGGCCCCGACCATGGAAGATGAGAAGGTGGGATAACGGGGTCCACCGCTCCTGCGGAAACACCTCCATCAGGTCCAGTTCTATCTTTTCCGGGGTCTTCTCCCGAGTGAAACCCATGCGGCCCGCCAGGCGCTTCACGTGGGTGTCCACCACGACTCCTTCGTCGATACCGAAAGCGTTTCCTAGAATGACGTTGGCCGTTTTCCTCCCGATGCCCGGAAGCTGCGTGAGCTCCGCTAGTGTCCGGGGAAGCTCCCCACCATGCTCCGCATAAACGGCCTTCGCCATGCCGATGAGGCTTCTTGCTTTGTTTCGGAAGAATCCCGTGGAGTGAATGATGGACTCCAACTCTTTCTGGCCTGCTGACGCCAGGGCGGCGGGGCTGGGGAAGCGCCGGAACACCTCCGGCGTCACCATGTTCACCCGCTCGTCGGTGCACTGCGCGGAAAGAATGGTGGCCACGGCCAGTTCGAAGGCATCTCCGTGGTTCAGCGCGGTCATGGCCCCTGGGTGCTCCCTTTCCAGGACCTCATAGATCTCCCCGGCCCGCTCGCGCTTGGCTTTCTTCGACTCTCGAGCCATCACCCCCCCCGCCCTTCTCGCACGGTCACGCCCCTCTCAGGATGATCCGGCGGGCAACCAGCCTACTTGGCTTCGGCCCGTCTCCCTCCCCGGAGCCCTGGAAGCCCTCAGCCACCGAGGCTGGAAAGACATCCAGGTACCAGAAGACGCGCATGGCCAGCTTCACGGCTTCAGCCCCAGCCTCCAGAGCATAGAGGTTCTCCAACTCTGCGCCAGGAAGAGAGCTCTTGAAGTCGTGCCCATCGGGTCGCACCGTCATGGCCGCCCACTCCCCTGCCGCGGAGACCGGGAGGGTGGGTAGAGGCACGACGCTCAGCCCGGGGCGGTCCTTCCTGATCCCCATGACAATGAGGAGGGAGAGGTTCTCCCCCTTGGGTGCCGACCAGAAGAACCCATCCATGGACTCGGGTGGAATCCCCTCGCCTCCGGGGACCCAGAAAAGATGATGGGGAAGCTGAATGTACCCTGCCGGACCCGGTAGGGAGGCGATCCAATCCCCGCTTTCGGGTCCCGTCTCCACCAGATACCTCACGGCACCCGTTTCTAGTTGGAAGAAGGGCAGGCCCTCCTTCCAGAACTGAAAGGCGTGGAAGAGCAGAATACCGAATTGATGGATGAGCTGAGGGTCGTCCTCCTCCCCACGGACCTCCCGGAGCACGGCACCAGCCTCACTCAGTAGAGCGAACCGCTCAGGATCGGACAACTCTGCCTGTCGTTCCTTCGCTTCCTCCTGAATGAGGGGAAACCGTTCGTCGAAATACCCTTCCTCGGGAAGGAGGAGCTCGTAGGGGGTGACCCTGGCGTAGGCGTCATGGATCGGCATGAGAGAGTCCTATCGCGACGGCTGACCCTTAACGCCCCCCGCCCTGGTACTGGTAGAGCCCCTCCGACAGCATCCGTAGGGATTCGTCTACGGCGGCCTTCAACTCCCGGTCGAATCCAGCGAGTTCATCTTCCGGGGTGTTCCAGACAAAAACGTCCGGGGCCACGCCATAGTTCTCCAGGTTGATCCCGTGGTTATGGGGCTTGGTGGGATCATAGTTCACCACCAGGGACCCCGGGGTACGGATGGAACCGCCGTGAATGAGCCCATAACTCCCCGTGGCGATAACGGCTGCAGCGGTGGGGTTCCCGACGATGCTTCCCAAGTTCAGGTCCCTGAACCCCAGGGGCGTGACTTCGCTGTCGGAGCCGGAGCGGGCGTTGATGAGCATGACCTTGGGGCCGGCGATGGCCTGCCTCGGCCGTCGTCCCGAGCTCGGGGCCGCCCACCGGTTGTTCCAGTATTCGTAAGGTCGCCGTTCGAGGATATCCAGAATCTGTTGGTCGGTGTTCCCGCCCCCGTTATAACGGATGTCTACGATGATGCCCTCCGCATTCCAGAAGCGGTTGATCTCGTTCTCAAAAACCCTCAAAGAGGACTGGTTCATGGACCGGATGTGCACATAGGCTATCTTCCCATCCGATTCCCGTTCCACGAATTCCCGATTCCCCTCCACCCACTCCTGGTACTGGATATTGCGAACGGAGGTGACGGTCTGGACCCTCTGGTCCCGGGCGTTGGTTCCATCAGGTGAGTCGGCCACCCGGAGCGTCACGTACTCGTTCAACACGTGGTTCAGGACCTTCCAGTAGTTTTCGGGAGGCCGAACTTCCTGGCCATCGATGGCCAGGACGAAATCCCCGACCTCCAGGTCCAGCCATTCTTTGTCCGCAGGGCCGTCCCGATACACATGGCTCACCCGGTATCGATCCTGGTAGGGTTCTAGCTCGATGCCCGGTAACCGGGTGGAGTATTCCTGGTCCATGCTCACGCTGGAGCGGCCACTGACCCCCACGTGAGATGCGTTCAGTTCCCCGATCATCTGGTTAGCCAAGCTGTGAGCGTCTTCGTAGCTCCCCAGGTGGGCCAAAAGGGGCCTGTAATGGGCCTTGATGGCATCCCAGTCCTTACCATGCATATTCGGGTCGTAGAACCTGAACTTCATTACCCTCCAAGCCTCTTCGAAAATCTGCTCCCACTCGGCCCGATGATCTACCTTCACCGAGAAGGAGAACTCCAGTGGTTCCGGACTGCCCCTGGAGAGGGACATATGGTGAATCTCGCCCTGGCCGCGGCCGAAGAAGATGGTCCGCCTGTCCCTGGTGGGTTGGATATCACCGAAACTGCCAGAAGCCACTTTTCGCCGTTGTCCACCCTCGATAGGGAGATAGAAAAGGCCCGGCCCGTCGTCGTCGCTCGAGGTGAAGTAGACCCGCTCCCCATCCCGTGAGAGGAAATAGGCTCCGACTCCATTCTCCCCGGAAGTGAGCTGCTTGGCTCTCTCCCGAATCCCGTCGGGGTCCACATTGATGGCGGCGACCGGAGCTTCCTCCTCCTGCTCCCGTCCCCTCCAGTACTCGTACTCCCGAAACTCCTCCCTCAAATCCTCACCAGCTTCCTCCTCACGGGCCTTCACCAACGGATCATCGGGATCCTCGTTCAAAGCGGTCAGGGACGCCACGAATAAATGGGCCGTCCCCGCGTCCCGGGCGGACCGGAAAACGATGTGGGTGCCGTCGGGGGTCAGGACACCGTCATAATCCCTGAAGGGATCCTGGGTAACGTTTACCTCCTGTCTGGAAGCGATCTCGAAAAGGTAAACCTCCGAGTCTTCATCCAAGTCGCTCCTGGAGAAGACCAACCAACGGCCGTCGCGGGAGTACTCGGAGAGATTGAAACCACGGTTCTGATTGTAGGCCAGCTCCGTGGTTCGGCCTGAGGAAACGTCGACTTCGAAGAGGCGGTTGGCTGCCACGAAGCTGATTCGATCGGAGTCCGGTGACCAAACATAGTTGGTGGACTTGTAGGAATCGTGCTCCGAGAGTTTCCGGCGCTCGCCCGTGGCCAGATCCACAACCCACAGTTGTTCTTCGGCTCCTTCATCCGAAACGAAAGCCAGGTACTCACCGTTAGGAGAGAACTTCTGGTAGCGGTCCCGCCAAGGAGAGGATGTCAGTTGCCGCTTTTCTCCCTCTTCGGGATCTGTGGGAACCAGAAATATCTCCCCTCGGGAATCCACGGCTACTGTGTTCCCATCGGGGTGGACAGCGAATCCCTGGGCCCGATCTTCCACGTCCACCCATTCCAACTGGTTGATGGAGGGATCGAAGGAGAGCTCCACCGACACCTGCTGAGGAGCCCCGTTAGGAACGTCCAGGACGTAGAGCCCATGGTCGCTGGTATAAACGATGGTTCGCCCGTCGTTGCTGATGGCTGGATATTTGACGCCGCCTTGGGTGTGGCGGGTGACTTGGGCGACGCTTCCACCATCGGGCGCCATCTTCCAGATGTTGAAGATCCCGTCCCGCTCACTCACGAAGTAGATCATGTCGTCCGCCCCCCACATGGGGATGGCGTCATGAACGTGCTCCCGGAACCCCTCCATCTCCGGGTTGTCCACCGGATCGGTGAGCTTGGTGAAGCTTCCGGCCTCGCGGTCCATCAGCCAGATATCCGTGGTCCGGTTTCCCCTCTGTCCTTTTCGAGAGGTGCTCACGGAGGCCCGATTGAAAGCCACATAGCGGCCATCGGGGCTGATGGCGGCGTTGCGAGCCTGGTCCATCCCCAAGGGGAGGGGAAGGTCGCCCTCTGGAGAAACCGTATACATGGGAGAAAAGAACGGGTGGTTCCCGCGGGTGGTTCCAAACATGATCCGACCGTCCCGCGTCCAACCTTCGACGTTGTCTCCAGTGGTGTGGTACGTGAGCTGTTTGGGCTCCCCTCCCTCCACTCCAACCAGGAAGACGTCGTTGTTCCCAAACCGGTTGCTGGAGAAGGCGATGGACTGCCCGTCCGGCGAGAACCTGGGAGCCACGTCCCGGGCCACATGGTTCGTGACCCGCCTCACGGGCGTGCCATCCCTCTCAACGATCCAGATGTCCCCCTGGTAGGAGAAGGCGATGAGATCCCCGTGGACGTGGGGATTCATCATGAACCTGATGGGTTCCGGGGGTGTGGCGCCTGTATTTGAAAAGGTCAGGGTCAGGGCAAAGACCGAAAGGAGCATCGGTACGCGCAGGGTCCTCATGGTCGCCTCCACATTTCACGAGAGTCGGTGTCGGAATCCGCGTTAAAGTACGCCCGCACGCTGGCACGGGCCACGAAGCGCTCCTGGAAAAGACCCAGGATCGCCTCGCGGCTCCGTTGGCGCTATTATCCCGCCCCACAATTCCGATCGTTTGCGTGGTATGTGATCCAAGAGGAGCTCGCCATGTCCCTCAGAACGACCCGAAAGACCTCTCGCAGCCACACCTGGCTACCTATAGCCCTCGTCCTCTTCGGCCTCGCCCTTCCCGGAGCCTCCTCCCACCCCCTTCTCGGGCAAGAGTGGCTCCAGGCTCCAGCGGAAGCCGTCAATTACCAGGGGGGCGGGACCCTCTATGAACCCCTCATGAGCTTTGTCTATGAACTGGAATCCCGGACTGAGCTCATGAACGTCGTGAAGATCACCGAGACCCTCGGCGGTAGGGACGTAGTCCTCTGCGTTCTTTCGGATCCACCAGTGTTCCAGAAAGCCGATTTGGCATACTCGGACAAGCCGGTGGTCCTCATTGTCAACAACGTTCATGGTGGAGAAGTGGCCGGTAAGGATGCCGCCATGGAGATCATGCGTGACCTGGTGATGGGCGACCTTCGCCCCCTTCTGGAGGAGGTCGTAGTCCTTGTCGTGCCAACCATCAATCCCGACGGTGCCGAAGCCCGGCGTCGTACCAACGACGAGGGCTTCGACATGAACCGGGACTACCTGAAGTTGGAGTCCCAGGAGATTCAGGCTCTGGTCACCAAGATCATCTACCAATGGCGACCGGATATTTTCGTGGACACGCACCATGGTGGGTCGGCCCCTTACGCCCTCACTTTCCAGACCAACATGAATCCGGCTGGGGACCCGAATATTATGCGTTTGGGGAATGAGGAGATCATCCCTCAGATCCGTGCCGCGCTACGAGCAGAAGACTACGACGGATTTTGGTATTCCGGGTCCAGGCAGCTGCCCAACGGTGAGATCGGCTGGGCACCCACGTCCGTGGAGCCCAGAAAACAGCATGTATATGGGACACTAGCAAACACCGTGGGCTTTCTATTCGAGACGCCCAGCGGGAGTCATCGGGTGGTGGACGGGGGGACAAGGGTAGTCCCGGTTCCAGATGAGGAGCGCTACCGCCACCAGGTCAGGGGTGAGTACATCGGCCAACGGGAACTCATAAGATACGCCGCGGCGAACCCTGAGAAGCTCCGGGCGACCGTGGCTAAGGCCAGGGCAGACGCCATCGCCCGGGGAAACGATGACTCAGACAACGATCAGATCCCCATCGCCTACGAACAGGTGGAAAAACATCGGGAGCAGTTCTGGTACCGGGCTGGGGGAAGGGGCGCCGGCGCCGATGTGCCCTTCGAGCTGATTGAGGGCCCCATTCTCACGGAATGGGCGCCGACCGAGACAGTGACACGGCCCTGGGGTTACCTGATCCCGAACTCCCTGTCGAAGGTGATCCCACTTCTCCTTCAACATGACATTTCGGTGAAGCGTCTGACGGCTCCTGTGGAGTTGGAGGTGGAGACCTGGTATGCCACCGAGGTGACCCACGACCAATACTTCCAGGCCCATTATCTGAAATCCGTGGAGGCCGAGCGGAGGACCGAGACAGTGTCTCTTCCGGCTGGTTCCTTCTTCATCCCAAGCGGGCAAGCCAGCTCCAACCTTCTCAGCTATCTCCTTGAGCCAGCCACCAATGACAACCTGGTGACCTGGGGTTTCCTGGATAACGTGGTGCAGGTGAGGTCTCCCGAAGGGCAAAGGGGGGGGCAACCACCAGATATGGAGGCGCGGATGGCCAGCATGTCGCCGGAGGAGAGGGCACAGATGACCGCCCGGCTAGAACGGCAACAGCGGCAGGCCAGTCAGGGTCGGGCCATTCCCATCTACCGGGTGATGAAGAAGACGGATATCCCAGGGGTACTGGTGACGCCGTTCAACGTCTTCGAGCCCAACAGGTACTATCGGTGATATAGGGCCGCTAGAACCCTTCGTGGGGGTCTTGGAGACACACTCCAATGAAGTCTGGTAACGGGGGGCGCCCCGGGATTCTGACCCTCGGGGCGTCCCTTCGTTCAGCCCGTAGCATCCAGTCTCTGCGCCCGCCCCCCTCCTCACAGTTTTTACAGGACCCTGGAAAAGGGCTTCCGGTGCTCCCATCATTAGAAACCAGCGCAGCTCATCCTCAAACGGCGGCAGCCTCCCGGACCCAACCGCCCGCACGTCCATGAGCGACCTGACATTCTTGAGACGAGCCTTACACTTGGCTGAAGAACACTCCCTTGCCGGAACGGCTGGCCCATTCGGCGCCGTTGTGGTTCGGAGGGGGGAAGTTATCGGGCAGGGATGGAACAGAGTGGTGGAGGCTCAGGACCCCACGGCCCACGCCGAAGTCCTGGCCATCAGGGAGGCCGCCATGCGTTCGGGGAGCCACGTTCTCGACGATTGTGTGCTTTACAGCAGTTGCGAACCCTGCCCGATGTGTCTCGGGGCCATCTATTGGGCTCGGATCCCCCGGGTGGTTTTCGCCAGTAGCGCAGAGGACGCCAGAGCCGTCGGATTCGACGATACCGTCATCGCACAGGAACTAACGCTGCTTTGGAAGGACCGTTCCATCCAAGGGCGCCAAACCCTCCGGAAAGAGGGCAGAGCGGTCCTCGAGCAGTGGAAGCAGAGGCCGGATCGGGTCGAATACTAAAGCCCTTTCGAGTCGATCCGGACGCACCACTTCAACCGTCCCTCTACCCCACCTCATCCCCCGTCAGGGACTTCCTCACCAGGAACCTGTTCAAACCCAACAGGACTACCAGGACAATGACCCATTGAATCAGAACCGAGCCAATGTTGTAGTTGGAGAAAAGGGTCCAGGTCGCTCTCCACCCCTCTCCACGGGATTGAAGGAGCATCCAGACCATGAGGACCACCGCTTCCACCACCACCAGACGGATGGCCCAATCCCACCAGACCCCGATGCGAATGTCGGAGAATCCCGTGTTGATGAACTTCTCCCTCCATTCGGTGACCCCATACCGAAGAACGGCCACCGCGAAGAAGAACCCCGAAAGCATCAGCCCTACACCCCATACCCAATCCTGGTTCTGAAACACCGCCATATTCAGGGCGCTGGGGACCCCGCAGAGGATTCCGGCCACACCCACGATCCCGATTGCCCGGCCCCGTGTGAGACCCATGTCCTGGAGGTTGCGGCTAGCTAGCTCGATCATGGATACCAGGCTCGTCCAGGCGGCGAACACCAGAGCCAGGAAGAAGATCGCCATGAAGAACTGACCCCAAGGGATCTGGGCGAAGAGTTGGGGAACCCAGATGAAGGTCAGACCTTCATTCCCTGCGCCCACGATCACGTCAGCGGCATCGGGCATGATGGAGAAGACCGTGCACAACACCATGATCCCAGCCAAGAGGGACATGGAGTTGTTCCCAAAGCCGATGACGAATGCGTTCAGAGCGGTATCCTCCCTCTTCCGCATGTAGACCGCATAAGTCAGGGCCAAACCCCACCCAGCGCCGGTGTCCCAGGCGTTTTGGGTCAGGGCTTCCAGCCAGATCCGATAGTTGGCCAGGTCGGCCCAATCCGGGGTAAAGAGGAACGCCAGTCCGCGGCTCGAGCCAGGAAGGGTAAGGGCTTTGATAGCCAGAACGATGACCAGGATGATCAGGCTGGGAATCAGGATCTTGGCAGCCTTCTCGATCCCCTTTACGCCCTTCGAGACAACGAAGACACCCAGGCCCATGGCGATGAGGTGGGTGAAAAGGGCGGAGTTGGTTCCGGCAAAACCCTCCCAGAAGGCCTCTGGCACCTCCGTCGGAATCTCCCGGGTGAGGGTCGCCCAAAAGAAGCGGATCGTCCACCCCATCACCACGCTGTAGTAGAACATGATGGCGGTGGCCGTCCACGCCACCCAGGCTCCCATCCACCCGAATCTGGGCCCGACCGTCTTGGCGAAAGCACCAACCGTGCCCTTCCGGGTCCCCTTGCCCATCCCGAATTCGAGGATGAGCAGGGGAACCGACCAGAGGAGGAGGAAGACCGCCCATGCCACGAGGAAAGATCCCCCACCGTTGGATGCCGCGATGCGAGGGAACCTCCAGATGTTCCCCGTGCCCACCGCCATTCCCAGCATGGCCAGAAGCATCCCCCAGCGAGAGCTGAAGACCTCCGACTTGGACGCCACGCATCTCCTCCTGTTTGAAGAGCTTGTTTCGGGTAGGGAGCAAGGTGCTGACTGAAAGGAATCCGGTCAACGTCAGGGGCAGATCACCTCACCGGCATTCCAGCCCATGGGGACGTACGCTCCATACGCCAGAGCGCAGTACTTCCCGGAGTCGGTGTTGGTAACCGTACCCATCCAACCCTCCCGACCCGCAAAAAGAATGGTCACATCAATCCCATCCGGAAGCCGGTTTCTGGGATCGGAAAAGAGCGCCTCGGCGTCCGTGGTATAGGTGTAGTGGTCGGCGTAGTGGATCTCCTCGAGTGACGCCAGGTTTTTCACCACGCTTTTGAGAGGCGCCAGCTCCTCCTGCTCCTCTTGAGTGAGGGTCAGGCGAGCCTGAGGGCTCGCGGCAGGAGGCGACATGTCCAGGCCAGGACCCGGCCGACTCCCTTCCGGTTTCCGAAGGGCATACAATCTGATGTAGTTCACGTCCACATCGTCCAGGAAACGCCCAAGGAGGTAATCAGGGCCGATCTCATGTGGCTCGAAGCGACCAGGAGTTGCCACCTGGGCCACAGGCCCACCGTTCAGGTCGTACACGGTCCAGGTGATGGCGGTGTCCGCAGGAGGCCGAATCTCCGAAGCCCAGATCCTCCCCTGGCGGGTGACCTTCAGGAAGAGAAGAGTGCGGATGGAGTCGGGGAGGGGAATGGCACGGGCCGCCTCCCGGATGGGCCCCCTTGCGGACGGTCTGAGGGGACTGTCGATCCAGAGTCTGCCGAATAACCATTCATCCCCTGGAAACATGACGTCGAGGGTGGGGATCACCCTCTCCGTCCCCAGAAACTGTCCTTGGAGGTCGAAAAAGGAGGTCCGGTTGAGTCTTTGATCCCAAACCATCAGGGAATCCCGGCCGATTCTCCTGACCCGAGTCGGGAAGCGGAACTCGCCGGGTCCCTCCCCGTCCCCACCCACAGCTCCCAGAAACAGCCCCTCCCGGTCGAAGATTCGAAGCTCCCGGCTCCCGGCATTCGTCACCACGATCCGGTCATCGTCAAGCTTCACCGAACCCTGTGCGCGGTGGAGCTGATAAGGCTCCTCTCCCTCACGGACACCGATTTCCAGTAGCGGTGAATCGGAGAGAGCCCAGACCTCCAGCCCTGGGTTGCCAGCAACCGTCGGGCGCACTGTGTCACCCCCGGGGTTTTCTCCTCCCCCGCAGCCTTGAATGGTTGCCATGAAGACAAACCCGATCCATAGACATGCCGGACCTCTTCCTCGCGCCAAGACCATGTGGCTCCTCCCTAGCCCGGGGGTTATGTGGCGAGGACCCGACCCAGAACCCTATAGCCTCTCCTTCACCCAACCCAGGACACCATCCACTGGGACACGGACCTGCTGGAGAGAATCCCGATCCCTAACCGTCACCGTCCCGTCTTCATTCGTCTGGCCATCCACTGTCACGCACCACGGCGTACCAGCCTCGTCCTGCCGGCGGTACCGCCGGCCAATGGACCCCGCGGCATCGTAGAAAGACGGGACCGCAGCAGCCCTGAGGCCTTTGTAGAGTTTCTCGGCAATTTCCGGAAGGCCGTCCTTCTTCACCAGGGGGAAGACCGCCACCTTGAGAGGTGCCAGGGAGGGGCTCAATTGAAGGACCACCCGCTCCTCCCCTTCCACCTCCTCTTCAACGTAGGAGTCGGCCAGAACCACCAGAAGGGTCCGGTCGACGCCCACCGCCGTCTCGATGACATAGGGGACGAATCGTTTGCCTGACCCCGTGTCGATGTACTCCAACCGCTTCTTCGAGTACTCCTGATGTCTGGAGAGGTCGAAGTCGGTGCGGTTGTGAATCCCCTCGAATTCCTTCCATCCGAAGGGGTACTCGTATTCGATGTCGAATGCGGTCTTGGCGTAGTGGGCCAGCTCGTCCGGACCGTGAGGCTGAAATCGGAGCTTTTCCTCTCGAATTCCCAGCTCCAGGTGCCACTCCATCCGGGCAGCTTTCCAGAACTCGAACCATTCTTCGTCGGTGCCGGGCTCCACGAAGAACTGCATCTCCATCTGCTCGAACTCTCGGGTTCGGAAGATGAAGTTCCCCGGGGTAATCTCGTTTCGGAAAGCCTTCCCTATTTGAGCGATCCCGAAGGGGATCTTCTGCCTGGCGGCGCCCTGGACATTCAGGAAATTTACGTAGGAACCCTGGGCCGTCTCAGGCCGGAGATAGACTTGGTTGGCAGCTTCCTCCACCGGACCCATGAAGGTCTTGAACATGAGATTGAACAGGCGGGCCTCGGAGAAGGTGTCCTTGGTCCCGCACACCGGGCATTGTCCACCTTCGATCTCAGGAAGGTCAGCCCTGAATCGACGGTGGCAGTTCCCGCACTCGACCAACGGATCCGTGAATCCCTCCACATGCCCTGAGGCCTCCCACACACGGGGGTGCATCAGGATGGCGGCGTCCACCCCCTCGATGTCATCCCTCTGGTGAACCATGGAGCTCCACCACCGGTCCTTGATATTCTTTTTCAGCTCGATTCCTAGGGGGCCGTAATCCCAAACGGAGCCGGTCCCACCATAGATCTCGGAGGACTGGAAGACGAAACCGCGCCTTTTGCAGAGTGACACCAACTTGTCCATCACGTCGTTTTGGGCCATGGGTTGAGCGTCGTCGTTGGTTCGGGGGTCCCATCCGGAGGGGATCTCAGAGGGTTCAAAAAGGTAGAAGCGCCATCCGCCCACATCAACCGGCCCCGGAACCGGGCGGGTCGCAGGCCCCGGAGCTATTCCGCTCCGGACCGGTCCTTGCGTGCCACCGTTTTGGTTGGATATTGAAGTGACGGGCGGGGGTAGAACCCCGCTTTCAGTCGGGGGTAGGATGGAAGAGGAAGGGCCGGACACAAGGCTCGAATCATAGGTTTAAGGAGAAGGACATGGAGCTGAATATCACCGATCGGGCTCAGAGCATGGTTCGATCCTTTATTGATCAAAGCGACGGAGAACTCAGGGCTCTTCGCATCACTGCCCATGAGGGAGGAATCGGTTCCCCCCGCTTCGAGCTATCCCTGGTTGCCGATTCCGACCGGGAGGAGAACGACGTGCAGGTGGACATGGGGGGCTTCCTCGTCCTGGTATCCGGCGAGAGCGCCGAGCGGCTGGAGGGAGCCACGGTGGATTTCGTGGAACGGGTAAACGAGAGTGGATTCGAGATTCGCCCACCTGCCCGGGCCCCCAAGGCCTCGGAGGCTCCCCAGGGCGAGCTCGCGACCAAGGTGAGGGAGGTACTCGACGCCCAGGTGAACCCAGCGGTGTCCTCCCATGGCGGCGAGATCGTCCTGGTGGACGTCAAAGGAAACGAAGTGTTTATCGAGATGACTGGTGGTTGCCAGGGATGTGCCCTGTCTCGGATGACCCTCAAGCAGGGTGTGGAGCGGATGGTCCGGCAGGCGGTACCCGAGATCACGGCAGTCCACGACGTCACCGACCACACATCAGGAGACAGCCCCTTCTATTAGGCCCGGGTCAGGCGGTCCCCAGCACCCGGTTCACCGCAAGCGAGAAGGCCGCCCAGTGAGACTCCTCCCGGACGAGCTGCTGCTTACCACTTTTGGAAAGAGAATAGACTTTCGCCTTTCGGCCCGTAGAGGTGACCTCCCAAGCCGCCGCTATCCATCCCCTGGCTTCGAGGCGGTAGAGAGCCGGGTATAGGGACCCCTGGTTCACTTCCAGAACATCTTCGGAAAGTGCCTGGATATGTTTGGAGATGGCCCACCCATGCATGGGGTCTCTCTCCAAAGTCCGGAGGATCAAAAGGTCCAGGGTTCCGTGGAGTAGATCCGGTTTTCTTTTGGCCATGGTATTGGGCCCACTGGGCAGAGGATACCTAGACAATCTACAATATAGAACAGTAACGACCTGGTTTCCGGGAGGTCAATGGACTTCTGAGCGGTGAACGGCCTATTCCAGGCTCTTTTTGAAGCGCGATACCGCCGCGAGGAGAGCCCCCGCTGCCATGACTGTCAGGGCTGTGAAGTGGAACCAGAGGTCGACAACCCCCTGGCCCTTCAGGAAGATGCTTCGGACCAACTCCATGAAATACCGAATGGGATTGAGGCGGGAAAGATCCTGAAAGAAGCCCGGCATGGTCTCCACCGGATACATGAATCCAGAAAGGATGATGGCCGGGAGGAAGATGAGGAACATGGTGAGAAAGGCTTCCTGCTGGGTGCGGGAGATGGTGGAGATCAGGAGGCCGAACCCCAGACCCGCCAGGATGTACACGAAAGAGGCCAAAGCGAGGGTTGCGACATTCCCCCGCAAGGGAATTCCGAACCACAGGACCGCCATGGTGGTGATGAGAGCAAGATCGACAAGACAGATTATGACCACCGGTATGGTCTTTCCCAGGATCAGCTCTCCGGAAGAGATAGGGCTCACCAATAGCTGCTCGAGGGTCCCCAGCTCACGCTCACGGACCACGCCCAGTGATGTGAGAAGAAGCGCCATGAGCATGAGAAGAAGCCCGATGATCCCCGGTACGTTGTAGTCCTGGCTGGCGAGATCCGGGTTGTACCATGCCCTGGACCGGAGTTCGAGTCCCCCGGAGATTCCGGGGCCATGGTCGGCCGCCTGTTCCGCCGCAAACTCCTGGACGATCCTCCCCACATAACCCTGCGCTACCGTGGCCGTGTTCGAGCTCGTACCGTCGATAAGGACCTGGACGGGCGCCCTCTCCCCGGCATGCAAACCCGCAGCGAAACCCGGCGGAATCTGGACGCCCACAACCGCCTTGCCGGCATCCAGGGCTTCCTCGATGACCGCCGCCCTATCAGAGCGTTCCACGATCTTGAAGTAACCTGACGCCGTGAGGTTGTCCTGTAGTAGACGGGACAGGGCGGTCTGGTCCTGGTCCACGACGACGGTGGCCAGATTCCGGACGTCGGTGTTTACCGCGTAGCCAAAAAGAAGCAGCTGGATGATGGGAGCGGCAAAGGTCATCCGCTTGGTCTTGGGATCTCGCAGGAGTTGCCGGATCTCCTTTTGGACAAGTGCCCGAACCCGCGGTGGGGAGACCCTCATACCTTGATCTCTTTCTTGAACACCTTCGTGGCCAATGCCAACCCGACAACGGCAAAGACCATCATAAATGCCGCCTGCGGCCAAAGAACCCCGATCCCCACCCCTTTGAGAAGCACTCCCCGCGTCACGACCACGAAGTACCGGGCCGGTATCAAAAAGGTGGTTCCTTGAAGGATCAGCGGCATTCCAGCGATGTCGAAAAGAAATCCTGAGAGGAGGAGAGCAGGCAAATAGGTGGCAACCATGGCCGCCTGCATGGCGAAGATCTGGGAGTCGGCCACCGACGAGATGAAGATTCCCAAGCCCAGGGCACCCACCAAAAACAGAAAGGCGAGGCCGGAAAGGAGGAGGATGCTGCCGTGAAACGGTACAGAAAAGACCAAGAAACCCACCGTCACAACCATGGCCACGTCCCAGAACCCGATGAGGAGGTACGGGAGGAGCTTCCCGAGGACAATCTCCAGGACTCGAACCGGCGTTGAGGCCAACTGCTCCATGGTCCCCCGCTCCCATTCCCGGGCGATGGTGGAGGAGGTCAACATGGCCGCAATGATGGACATGATCACCGCGATCAGGCCCGGCACGATCATGTTCCGGCTGGCCAGGGTCTCGTTATACCAGATCCGGGTTTCGGCAGTGGCGACTTCGGGAAGGGACCGACCCCTCAGGAGGATCTGCACCGAGTGTCTCGCCACAATGGCCTCGGCATAATTCGAGGCTATGGTGGCGGTGTTGGCATCACTACCGTCCAGGAGGAGTTGGACCGGGACTTGCTCCAACCTGGCCAGATCCCGCTCGTAACCCCTGGGGATAACCAGGACCGCCCTGACCTCGGCCATGGATAGGGGCTCTTCCGCTTCCCGGTACGATTGCGGACGGTCGACGATGGTGAAGTACCCCGAGGCCTCGAACGCCTCGGCCAGTTCCCGGCTCCCGCGGGTCCCATCCTGATCCCAGACGGCCAACCGGATGTCCTTCACATCCCAGGAAATCGCATGACCGAAGAAGAGGACCATGAAGATGGGTAAAACGAATGCCAGGATCAGACTCCGAGTGTCTCTTCGGAGCTGGATGGCCTCCTTCCTGGCCATGGCGAGAAGCCGACCCACGTTCATCGATCTCAACCCTCCATTGCCCCTCCCTCTTCTTGGATCAACCCCACAAAAACGTCTTCCAAGGAAGGGGAGATCTGCTCGAGAGAGGAAATGGGGACACCTTTTGAGTTCAGAATCTCCTGAATCAGAATTGGACCCGATTGATCGTCCTCAACTACCACGTGAACTTTCCTCCCGAACATGGCAGCCTCTCGGACACCCATCACTCCCCGGAGAGCGTCCACGGCTTTCGGGGGGACGGGAGTTCCCACCTCGATAATGGGATCCGTCATTCGGTCCCGCAGTCCTGAAGGCGTGTCCACCGCAACAACCCGTCCCCGATTCATAAGGACCATCCGATTGCAGTACTCGGCTTCCTCCATGTAGTGGGTGCTTACGAGTATCGTGGTCCCGCCTTGGGCCAGATCGTTGATGAGGTCCCAGAACTCTCTTCGAGCCGAGGGATCCACACCGGATGTGGGCTCATCCAGGAATAGGATGGGAGGTTCGTGAAGAACCGCACACCCCAGAGCCAACCGCTGCTTCCACCCAAGCGGGAGGCCCCCAGTAGCTCTTCCCACGTGGTTTTCAAGGCCGGCCATGCCCAGGACCCAATCCCTTCGCTCTCGGAACCGGTCTCCCGTGACTCCATAGAGTCCGGCGAACAAGTGGATGTTCTCGTCCACGGTCAAGTCGGGATAGAGAGAGAACCGTTGCGACATGTACCCGATCCTTCGACGGACCGCCTCGCCCTCGGTACGGACATTCAGCTCCGATACCCACGCATCCCCGGCCGTGAGAGGGAGAATGCCGATAAGCATGCGGATCGTTGTAGTCTTCCCAGCACCGTTGGGTCCCAAAAACCCGAAGATCTCCGCTTCCGCCACCTGGAAGGTCACTCGGTCCACGGCCGTGAAATCACCGAATTTCCGAGTGAGATCCCGGACTCTTATGGCCTGGACCCGGGGCGTGACCCGTCCGCCCGTTCCTTGCCCTCCGGCAGCCTCAGGCACCGACGGCTACCCCTTCACGAACCAGGTGGAGGAACACATCCTCCAACGACGGTTCCACTATTTCAATGGAGGTGGGTTCCATCCCGGCATCTGTAAGGCTTTTGGCCAACCGATCCCTTCCTTCAGGACCGTCTCCCAAAAGAGCATGAACGGAGTTGCCGAAGAGGGCAGTGCTCATGACCCCCGGGAGGGTGCGAATGAGGTCTCGAGCCTGCCGGGAATTCGCGGTCTGTACCGACGCCAACTCCCCCGGCAAGAGGGTCAGAAGGCGAGTGGGAGTATCCAGGGCGAGGACCTTCCCCTCGTTGAGCAGGGCAACCCGATCACATCGCTCTGCCTCGTCCAGGTAAGACGTGCTCACGAGGACCGTCACCCCCTCTTCGACCATTTCGTGCAGGATGAGCCAAAGATCCCTTCGGGAGATCGGATCCACTCCGAACGTGGGTTCATCAAGAAGAAGAACCTTCGGGTGATGGATCAGGGCACAGCATAAGGAGAGCTTCTGTTTCATCCCTCCGGAGAGGTTTCCCGCCAACCGATCCTGGAAGGGCCCGAGGTTGGAAAACGCAAAAAGGCGTTCCATCCGTGACGGGCGTTCGGGTTTGGGCACCCGATAGAGGTCGGCGTAGAAGTCGATGTTCTCCCCGACCGTCAGATCCTGGTACAGGCCGAATTGTTGGGACATGTAAGCGATAAGAGGTTTCACGCCCTCGGGATCCGTCGCCACATCGATTCCGTGAATGATCCCATGGCCGGCGGATGGGGCGAGAACTCCAGAAAGCATCCTGAGTGTCGTGGTCTTCCCGGCACCGTCCGGCCCCACGATCCCGAATAACTCCCCGGCTTTCACCTTCAGAGTCAATCCCTCCAAGGCGACCTGGTCCCCAAAACGCCGGGCCAGGCCATCCAGGGTTATGGCCGGTTCAGACACCGGGCTGCCCCGTCCCAGTCAGGACCACGTCGGCGGGGATTCCCGGCTTCAGGTCGTGGGAAAGGTCTCCGGTGATCCTCACTTTTACGGCGTACACCAGCTTCACCCTCTCCTCAGTGGTCTGCACGTTTCTCGGGGTAAACTCGGCTTCGTTAGCGATGAAGATGACCTTTCCGTCGTAACTGCGATCGGGATAGGTGTCCGAGGAGATGGTAGCGGCCTGGCCTACGCTGACCTCTCCGATCCGGTCCTCTCGAACGTAGATCCGGACCCAACGGTCTTCCGGATCCATCAGTGTCAGTACGGGAATCCCCGGCGACACGGTCTCCCCTGGCTGCCGGTGCCGCACCGTGATGAGGCCCGGGAAGGGAACCGTCACCACTGCGTTGAGTAGGGCCGCATCGATCTGGGCGATTGCCGCATCCCCTTGCGCAACTGCAGCCCGCTGTGCCGCGATCCGTTCGGACCGAACGCCTTCTTCCAGGATCCGGACCCGTTGACCCGCCTGATCCACGGCAGCCTCTGTCACCCGGAATTCCGTGACAGCCTTATCCAAGACTTCCTGACTTATGCTCCCGCCGTCGAACAACCGCTGGGCCCGGTCACGATCCCGCCGGGCATCGTCCCGCCGCTCCTCCGCTTGCCGCAAGGCTGCCTTACCCTCCCCGATCTCCTCCTCCCGAAACCCAGTCTCCATCTCAGCCAGGAGGGCTCGTGCACCGTCTCGTTGAGCCTGAGCCGATGTCCGTCTGGCCAGAAGTTCCTCCCGACGGAGGACCGCCACCTCCTGCCCGGTCTCAACCGCATCCCCTTCCCGAACCAGGATGGACTCGATTCGCCCGGCCAGTTGGAACCCCAGGTCGGCGTCCGTGGCTTCCACGGTCCCGGATGCTCGGATTTCCCCGGAATCCCCTTCCCCACAGGATGTCAGGACGGAAACCACACCCACCAGCGTTAGTGTAATTGGCAGGCACCGCATGCCGCGTCTCATCGCACCACCTCCATGTGTTCCTGAACCCAGCTCAATGTCAGATCACCCATGACCCGGGCGAGGTAAACCCCCGCCAGCACTTCTCCATGTCGGGCCTCTGCCAACGCGGCCCTGGACTGGAAAAGCTCAGCCTGAGCTCGAAGGAAATCGGTCTGAACACCTGCACCCACCTCCAAGGCCAGAACTTCGATGCGGGCCACCTCCTCGGCCTGTTCCACTGCTCGCTCCAGGGCCTCCCGCCGGGCTCCGGTTTCCAATACCGAAGCCAGCGCTTCCTCCACCCCTTCTTCCACAGCAAGCTCGACTCGACGAAGAGCCTCGGAGGCCCGTCTTTCCTCTGCAACAGCCCTGTCACGCTCCCCCTCTCTGGCACCCCCGGTGAACAGGGGATACGAGAATCGGAGGGTCCCCTGCCACTCCTGTGTATGTCCTCCTTCCAAAGCTCCGAAATCCGCGTAGGCGCCGGCGATCTGGATACTGGGGAAGAAGTTGGCTTCGGCTTCCCGGACTCCTGAGGCCGCTCCCGCAAGCTGTTGCCTCGCCAGAGACAGATCGGGGTTGGCCTCCATTGCCTTTTCCATGGCCTGGGGCGCCCCTTGTGCGGGTAGGCTTCCGAGCTTGACGCCGGTCAAAGTCTGGCCTCGAATCTCCGCTGAGCTCAGTCCGGTAAGACGGGCCAACCTTCCTTGGGCCACACCCAACCTCGAGCGAACGGAGATCTGCACCGCTTCGGCCTGGCTCAAGGTGGCCTGGACCCTGAGGAGGTCGACGCGTGCTGCTTTTCCTTCGGCCAGGAACTGACTGACCCGCTCCTTCTCCGCCTCCAGGGCCTCCCGCTGCCTCACGGCCGCATCCAGGAGCTCGACGGACGAGAGCACGCCCACGTAGGCTGCGGTGACTCGGGCTGTAATGTCCATCTGAGAGGCCGTGTGCCCGGCCGATGCCATGGCTTCTCCGGCCTCCGCCCTGCCAATTCGAGCTCCCCGGGCCCCTCCATCGTAGAGGGAGTAGCTCAGAGTCAGATTCCCCCTCACCAGCTTGCGGTCGAATGAGGGCGCCATGGTCGGGTCGAAGCCGTGTAGAGGCTCGACGAGCATGGGTTCCTGATGCCGGGCCACGGACGCGTCGGAAAGAACCGATGGGAGAAGCGACGCCCTCGCCTGGCTCAACACTCCCGCCGCGGCTTCCCGTCGTGCCCTCGTTTCCCCGATGGCCGGATGGTATTCCAGGGCCATCCGGATGGCTCCAGGGAGGGTGAGAGCCTCCAGAGCCGTTGCGACGGACCCAGGAGCTTCTTGCCCAGCCAACCCCACCGGCAACAGGGCCAGAGAAAGGACCCAGGAAATGGGTCGTCTTCGAGCGCTCATTCGGATTCCTCCTGGGAAACGAAAAAGGCCGTCCGGAGAAAGGCCAAGACATGACTCTCCGCCGAGTCCCGAGGTTGGGGAAGTTCGGCGGCCCGGAGATCCTCTCGCTTCAAGAATCTCGGCATCAGTGACAGGTAGATGGGCTGGGAAAGCAGGGTGAGGGCCATCAAGACCGTGTCGCCCGGGACGATGGTGCCTTGTTCCTGACCCTCCTGCATGATTTGAGAGAGGGCCCCCACAACCGTCCGAACCGTTTTCAGAACCTCCGGTGAGGGATGTTCCCCGAGAACGATCTCCTGCGCCATGAAACGCGGGAGATCCTTGTGTTCTCTTTGATGATGAAACATGACTCGAACGAAGAGTTCCAGGCGTGCCGGAGCCGGAAGGGGCGCTTCCAGCAGTTTGGCGACACCGTCCCTGACAGGCCCGAACACCTGGTTCAGGACTGCATGATAGAGCCCTTCCTTTGTCTCGAAATGGTAGGTGACAGCCCCTAGGTTGGCGTTGGCTTCCGCGGTCAGGGTCCGGATCGAAGTGCCATCGAACCCACCTGTTGCGAAGAGGCGGCGCCCCACCTCCAGGAGGCGGCCGGCCGTTTCGGAGGGCGGCACCTTCCAGGCTTTCGCCCCAATTTCCGATGCCGGGGGGTTGATTATTGGATCCGGGCTTGAGTCATTCATACGTTTGTATGAATACCCGGAGTCCACCTAGCTGTCAACGTTTCCGACAAAGGAGGGTGAATCAGTCCAGCTTCTGGGCCTTCAGAACCTCAGCCGTGAGTTGGCTGCCCTCGGAGGACCGGGTGAGCTTGGAAAGATCTCCTGCCGTTCGCCAACCACCCACACCGAGAAGAAGGAGAGCCACAAAACCCGTCAGGTGTTTGAGTGCTGCCAGCACCGCACCAGCTTGAAAGGCCGGAAGACGCTCCTCGGGCGTCACGCTTCTTAGCTGGATGACATCCAAAGGGAAGAGGACCAGCACAATGAGGAGAACCAGGGCCCCGAGAAGACAGAGAACGGAGAACAGGCGAAGGCTTTTTCCATGGCCCAGAACGAACGCCAGGCCCATAGCCAGAACCAGGGCCAGGGTAGGTGTATGAAGGTAGGCGGACATTAGTCCCAAGACGCCGTATCGCCACTGCAGGTTCCCCGGTTGAAGGGGCCAAACCGAGGAGACCAGGTCCGCCATGGGCCAGAAAACCAGGATCAACATGAAAAGATAGGCCCCGGCGATTCCCAGAGCGGACGGTCGGATCGTTCCCTGACTCATACCCGAAACCTTTTTGGGGTGGAGAGAGCGCCCTCAACAAGGATGAATATAAGAAGCCGAGCCCCCAAGAGGAGGCCCGGCTTCCAAAGCAGCGCGCAGGCGGTTCCAGATCCTCAGACGTAACCCTGCTCCTTCAGGCGCCGGCGTCCGACGAAGACCAGGAGAATCAAACCAGACGCCACCAGAAGAAAAGCCTGGGGCTCAGGTGAGACGGTCGGATCTTGAACCAGGAACTCCTGGCTGTCCTGGATCCTGAAATCCTCCACACTCTGGGTGGTCAAAACGGACCACTCACCGTAGTCGGCGTAGCTCCCATAATTGGCGATGGCGTAATCCCGGAAATCCGTCCAGTACGGATCCCCCGTGTAGGGGCCCCCACCAGTGGTGAAATACCAGATAGCCGCGTGAATTCCCGAGAAGGCCTGTGCCTGGTTCAGTCCCGCGAACTGAGCCACGCTCGTATAGGTGGAGAACATGGAGGAAAGGAAGGCGGCTTTTTTATAGGCCTCCAGCCCGCTGGCCCCCAATCTCGTTCCACTGACATCTCCACCACCCAGATTCGATACCCCTGCATTGATGACCTTGTTGGTCAAGGCGTAGTGCGTGAAATCCACGCAGTAGAGGGAGATCGGAACATTCGTAGGGTCGGACCCGATCTTCATGAGCGTCCCCTCATACGGGCCCACGTAAACCGAGTTCCAGGAGGCCACTATGAAGTTCCCGGGATAATTGTAGGCGTACTGCACCGTCCCCGGGTAAGGGAGGGGAGGAGAAAGGTTCGGCGTGTAATCCTGCCCCTGAACCGGCTGAACCAGCAAGAGCAGTCCGAATAAGATGATTCCAAGCTTTTTCATGGTTTTTCCGTTCTGTCCGCCTGCGACGGCGTGAAGTACATGCTTCAACGAACGGAAAACTTTGCAAGGCACGTGCCCCGTTGGCACGGCCCCGTTCAAAGGTATAGAGGACCTCAGAGACCGCTCTTCGAGCGCCCCTGTTTCAATCCTAAATTATTACTGATTAACCACTTAGACAGGTACACTCTGCCTCGGGACCACTCCTCGACCGGCAAACATTCCAAGAAAGGGGACGGCAGGGCACTTTTTTTCCTGTTGCGGGGGCGCCACTGTACGTCTCAAAACTGCTGCGAGTCGGTTTGTTCTGGGAATTCGGGGCGGTTCCGCACCCCTGAAAGCCAATAAAGACGATGGTTCTGGGGTGGGAACGGCCGGTTCCAGGCCCGGCTTCGAGCCCGGCCTCAGGCCCTGCTCCGGACCCTGCCTCAGGCCCTGCTTCGGACCCTGCCTCAGGCCCTGCTCCGGACCCGGGCCCCAAGGGAAGCCAGAATCGCTTCCGCTTGCTCCCCAGCCCTCTCGATACAGGAATTCATGCTGATTCCGTAGTAAGAGCTCCCGGCCAGGTAGAGGTTGGGAAGCTTCTCGAGCCGCCGGTGGATGCGGTCCAGGCGATCCTGGTGCCCCAGGGTGTACTGCCCAATCCCCAACGGCCACCTGTATACCCTGGAAAAAAGGGGTTGTGCACCGACGCCCATGGTCGTCCCCAGGTCCGTCAGCGCACGGGAAACCAGAACTTCCTCCTTCTCCGCCACCGCCTCGGGATCGTGAGCACCACCAATCATGACCCGCAGCAGGGCCCTCCCTTTCGGGGCCCGACCTGGGAAGATGCTGGAGTCCCAGAGGCACCCCAAGATCCTGGGGCCTGCCTCCCGGGGGACCAGGAACCCGAATCCATCGGGCGCGCCACCCAGGTCTGCTTCTTCAAAGGCCAAAGCGATCACGGCCAACCCTGCCGTCCGGATTTCCCCCACCGCACCCGCCAAGCCCTCGTCGAGATCGTCCAGGAGCCCCCGGGCACGGGATGAGGGAACGGCCAAGACGACGACGTCGGCGGGAATGACCCCCCCATCAGAGGTCCGAACGGACCAGGGAGTCATGGACTCGCCCCGGCCGTCTTCCGAGCCGCCATCCAGAGCTGCGGCTACGGTCTCACCCCCTGTCCTTTCGACCGACACCGCACCCACCTCAAGCCGAACTGAATCACCAAGCTCCTGAGCCAGCGCCGTCGGCAGCACATCCAAACCTCCCCTGAAGGAGGTCAGGGTGCCCCCCGGACCTGCCGGCCCTCCCGGTTGTACGAGGTCATCCACCTTCTCACCTCGTCGGCGCCGAGCCCGAACCTGCCTCCTCGCAGCCCGGCGCTTTCTCATCCGGGCCAGCAGGGCCCTCATCAAGCCACCGTGCTCCTCCTCCATTGCGGCCATCTTTGGAAAGGAGCTGGCCAGGCTCAACTCCCGGACATCCCCTGCGAACACCCCCGACACCATTGCATCGATGAGGACCGACGCCGCTTCTCCACCGATCCGCCTCGAGGCGAACTCGAAGACGGACTCGTCCACCCCGTCCGGCCTCTTTGGAGAGAAGGGTTCGGCGAAGACTCTTAAGCGGCCCGGAAGGGAAAGCACGGGGCTCGTGAGAAAGCCGATGGGACCGGATGGGAGGAGGTGTAGCTTCCCTGCTCGGTAGAGGTAGCGGTTTGCAGCGGACTCGTCGGCCCGCTGGACCCGACCCTCCAGACCCAACCGGCGAACGAGGGCCGGGGTCGTGGGGACGTTGTCCAGGTATCCGTTGGGGCCCCTCTCGATGGTAAAGCCGTCGAACCGATCGGTCTGAATGTTCCCTCCGGGTCGATCCGACCCTTCCAGAACCAGCACTTCCACCCCACCGGGGATCTCCCCGGCCCGGTCCTTCAGGTGAAGGGCCGTGGTGAGACCGGCGATGCCTCCCCCCACGACAACGATCCGTTTCAAAACGTCAGACCCGTGTCGATTCGTTCGAACACATCAGATCCACCACCAGGTTCATACCGTCCGGCTGAAGACCGGTCCTCCATCGTCCTTGGCCTCCAGGTACCGATCGAACGCCATACAGACGTTTCGAACAAAGAGCCGCCCACCGTCCCGCACCACTACCTCTTCGCCCTCGATTTCCACCAAACCTGCCTCTATCAACTCCTCCAGCTTTCCCAGGGACCTGGAAAAGTACCTGTCGAAGTCGATACCGAAGCGCGTGGCGACTTCGGCTCTGGACACCCGGAAGTTACACATGATCTCCCGGATCACGTGTTGACGAATCCGGTCATCTTCGTTCAGGAGATAGCCCCTTTGAACCGGCAAACCCCCTGCGTCCAGCGCTTGGTAATAGGCGGAGAGCTTCTTCTCGTTTTGGAAGAACGCACCCTGCACCTCTCCGATGCCGCTGATGCCGAATGCAATCATGTCCGACGCCGGCATCACACTGTAGCCCATGAAGTTCCGATGGAGGCGACCCTCCCGGGCAGCGACGGCAAGCTCGTCGTCAGGGAGGGCAAAGTGATCCATGCCGATGGGCTCGTAGCCGGCATCCAAGAAGCTTTCCATGGCCATGATATAGAGGTCGAGCTTCAGGTCGGCCGAGGGAAGGGTGGATTCGTCCAGTTTCTTCTGGTGCCCCCGGATCCAAGGAATGTAGGCAAAGGAATAGACCGCCACGCGGTCCGGCCTGAGCTCGAGGATCTGATCCAGGTTGGTCCGGTATGTGTCCAGCTTCTGAAGGGGAAGCCCATAGATCAGATCCAGATTGATCCCTTCTTTGAACCCCACCCGGCGGGCATGGTCCATGAGGTCCACAGTCTCCTCAAAGGTCTGGTTCCGGGTGATGGCCTTCTGCACCTCCGGTGTGAGGTCCTGCACCCCCATGCTCAAACGGTTGAAGCCCAGGTCTGCAAGCCGGTCCAGGTGGTCGTGGGAGGTGACTCTGGGATCGACCTCGATGGCCACTTCGGCCTCACCGGCGATGTCGAAGTGATTTCTGAGCCTGGCCATGAGATCGGCCAGCTGGTCGGGGCTGAAGTAGGTCGGTGTCCCTCCCCCCCACTGCATCTGAACCACTGAGCGCCGATTCGGGAGTGATCCCGCCACCCGGTCGATCTCGACCTTCACGTACTCCAGGTATTTCTCGGCCACAGGCATGTGGGGGGTGATGACAACGTGACAACCGCAGAACAGGCACCGGTGCTCGCAGAAAGGCAGGTGAGCGTAGAGGCTCAGGGGCGAATCAGGGCCTGCGGCATCAGCTTGGGCCAGCTTTTCCCTATATGCATCCTGGCCTATGCCTTCATGGAATTCGACGGCGGTTGGGTAGGATGTGTACCGCGGCCCCGGACGGTCGAAACGGCGAACGGTCTCGAGGTCCACCTTGCCCTTGAACCTCACTGACCCTCCCCTTCCGTCCACTCATGGACCTTATCCACCAGGAAGGCCACAGCGTCCGGATCGGTGGTCCGTTCGATCCCGTGCCCCAGGTTGAAGATGTGGCCGGGTCCCGGCCCCACCTCCCTCAGCACGGATCGGATCTGGGTCCCCAGGGCCTCCCTCGGAGCGAAGAGGGCCGCCGGGTCCAGGTTCCCCTGGACGGCCACATCGGGCCCGATGATGGCCCGAGCCCGGGAAAGAGGGAGCCGCCAGTCGATCCCCAAGACGTCCGCGCCGGCCAGCGCTGCATCCTCGAGAAGTGTAGACCCCTGGTTCGGGAAATAGATGAGCGGCAGATCGATGTCCCTGAGCCCTTCGATGGTCCTGCGAACGGCCGGGAGGGCGAAGCTCCGGAACTCATAGGGGCTGAGGAGGCCGGCCCAGGAGTCGAAAATCATCAGTGCCTGGGCCCCGGCCTCGGCCTGCGCCCTGAGATAGGCCGTCATCGTATCGGCGAGCTTGTTCAGAAGGACCCTTGATGCGTCCGGTTCCGCAAACAAGAAGGACTTGGCTCGAATGAAGGTTTTCGAGCCCTTCCCCTCCACGATGTAGCAGAACAACGTCCAGGGAGCCCCGGAAAACCCGATGAGGGGAGCCGATTCTGGCAGCTCTTTCCGGAGAACTCCGATGGTCTCCATCACGAAGGGAACGGTTTCCAGTGGATCGGCAATGACCAACCGCTCAACGTCGGCCGGGGTTCGTACAGGGTTCTCGATAACGGGGCCCGGCTTGAACTCCAACCCGATCCCCATTCCCTCCACAGGCGTCATGATGTCACTGAAAAGAATGGCCGCATCCATCCCGAACCGCCTGATGGGTTGGAGCGTCACCTCCGCCGCAAGATCCGGGGTTTTGGTGAGGGTCAGAAAGTCGACCTTCTTGCGGATCTTCCTGTATTCGGGAAGGTAGCGACCCGCCTGCCGCATGATCCAAACCGGCGTATGGGGCACCGGCTTGCGGCGACAGGCCGCCAGGAAAGGCGGTTCGGAAAGGCTCATCCGTCGGCCCTCCCCCCACGGAACACCTCGCCCAAAACCTCCCTAGCTGCCGCCAAGACCTCGTCGATATCTGCTTCCGAATGCGCTGAGGAAAGGAAGAGGGCTTCGAAGGGACTGGGTGCCAGATAGACGCCCCGACCCAACATCCCCCAGAAGAACTGTTTGAAAGCCTCCCGATCTGAGCGGGCGGCCGAGTTCCAATCCGTCACCCTGTCTTCGGTGAAGAAGAGGGAAGCCATGGAGCCGACGCGAGTCCAGTAGAGGGGATAACCCCCGTCACCGATCATCCCTTCAACACCGTCCTCCAGTTGTTGCCCCCGGTCCTCCAGGGTCTTGAAAACCTGAGGATTATCCTTCAAGAGGGTGAGGGCCGCAGTACCCGCTGCCGTGGCCAGGGGGTTCCCCGACAGAGTCCCTGCTTGGTAGACGGGTCCATCCGGAGCCACCTGCCGCATGAGGTCCTCACGTCCACCGTAGGCTCCCACCGGAAGCCCGCCGCCGATGACCTTCCCGAGCGTTGTCAGATCCGGCAGGACGCCGTACCGCTCCTGGGCCCCACCCATGGCCACACGGAATCCGGTCATCACCTCGTCGAAGATCAGGATGGACCCCTCGTTCGTGCAGAGCTCTCTGATCCCCTCGAGGAAACCCTCCACCGGCGGTATGCACCCCATGTTCCCTGCCACCGGCTCCACGATGACGCAGGCGATCTCGCCAGGATTGGCATCGAAGTGAACCCGAACGGATTCCAGGTCGTTGAAGTCGGCCACAAGGGTATCTCGGGCAGCCCCTGAAGTCACACCAGGACTCGAAGGAACGCCCAACGTGGCAGCGCCGGATCCCGCCGCCACCAGGAACGCGTCAGCGTGACCGTGATATCCACCCCGGAACTTCACCATCCTCGCCCGGCCAGTAGCTGCCCGAGCCAAACGGACGGCACTCATGGTGGCCTCGGTGCCAGAATTGACCAGACGTACGACTTCGATTGACGGCACCAACTCCACCACCAGCTCGGCCAGCTCGATCTCCCGAGTGGTGGGTGCCCCGAAGGAGGTGCCCAGCTTCAGGGCCTCGTAGATGGCTCGACGAATCCCCTCCTGGTTGTGTCCCAAAAGCATGGGTCCCCAGGAACCAACGAAGTCCAGGTATTCGTTCCCGTCTGCGTCGGTGACCCGGGCCCCGTCCGCCCGGACGATGAAGAGAGGTTCGCCCCCGACGCTGCCAAAGGCCCTGACAGGGCTGTTCACACCCCCGGGGATGGTCTCCCGGGCCCGCT
>JBDHGR010000002.1:0-37063 GCA_039589815.1 Gemmatimonadota bacterium
TCGATGGTGATCTCGCTCCCCGTGACAGCAGCCAACCCGATAAACGAGCCCGTCTCGATGTGATCGGGGGACAAGCGGAAAGTGGCTCCGCCGAGCTCTTCTACCCCGTCGATCTCCAGGATGTGGGTTCCAACCCCTCGAATCCGGGCGCCCATCTGGTTCAAAAGGTTGCACAGATCCTGGACGTGGGGCTCGGCTGCAGCGTTTCGAATCAAGGTCCGGCCCCGCGCCATAGCGGCGGCCATAACCGCATTTTCCGTTCCTGTCACCGATGGTTCGTCGAGAAAAAGGTCAGCACCGGTGAGACCCGGGGTTTCCATTGAAAAGCCCGTTCCGGGTTTCCGGACGGCACCCAGAGCTTCCAGGGCTAGAAAGTGCGTATCGAGACGCCGACGCCCTATCACGTCTCCCCCGGGGGGGCCCAACCCAACCGACCGGAAACGGGCCAGTAGGGGGCCTGCCAGGAGGATGGACGCCCTGATCTTCTCGGCTAGATCGGGGTCGGGCCGATCCCCTGCCAGATCTCGAACGGCGATTCCCACTTCGTTCTCGGCCCTCCAATTCACCGTCGCACCGAGCGATCTCAGCAGCTCCAGGAGGGTCTCGACGTCCCTGATCCGGGGGACATTCTGCAAAACCACCTCGTGAGAGGTGAGGACGGCCGCTGCGATGGCCGGGAGGGCTGCGTTCTTGTTGCCGGCGGGTCGAATGGCTCCCCGCAGGGTTTGGCCACCCTCAACGACAAAGCGGGGCATGGGTGTCTCCCCGTATCTTTGGACAGGAGGAACGGCTATGCGGGACTCCTCCGCCACGGCAGGACCCCGGACCGCGGGAACATACCCGTCCGCCTGCGTTTCCAGCAACCGATCTCTCTGCTCGACGGCCCGTCCCACCGGGACCTCCGGGTACGAGGGGAACGGAGGGAATCTCAGAAAAACCTCGTGGAAGAAGGGGGCAGGATGCGTGCCGAGTTCACCGTCAGGAGCCTTCGGGGCTCGGCTCAGCTTGACACTCTTCTTTTCTGGCTTCTACAATCGCTCTGACCTTGTGGACACAGACCATGACCGAGGCTAACGATGCGGCTCAGCGATTATCTCCGTGAGGACCTCATCCTCCACCGCCTGACAGCCGTGGACGGGGCAGAAGCCCTTGATGCGTTCGCCTCCCTCTTCGAAGAGGGAGGTCATATTCCGTCCAGGGTTGAAGCTGTCCAGGCCCTGGCGGCGAGGGAGGAGGCCCATACGACCTGTCTGGGACGGGGGGTCGCAATCCCCCATGCCACGCTGCCGGGCCTGCCGGACCCCCTCCTCCTCGTGGCCACTGCGGGCGCTCCCGTTTCCTTCGGCCCCCCGGAATCAGACCCGGTGGACCTCTTCTTCGTCCTGCTTTCCCCGCCGGGGAGGGAGGGGGAGCACATAAAGCTTCTGGCCCGAATCTGCCGACTCGCCCAACACCCGGAAGGTCTGGATGAGGTCCGTGGGGCCACGGACGGAAAGGCCCTCCTGGAAGCCATACTCCGGCTGGATTCCCGGCATGTGTGAGGTACATGAATGCACTTGCTGATTGCCGTCGTGAACGACCCGGAGAAGATCGACGAAATCCTGTCGGGGTATCTCGAGCTGGGAATCAGAGGTGCAACCATACTCAATAGCGAAGGAATGGGCCGGGTGCTGAGCCACGACATTCCCATCTTCGCTGGCCTCCAGACTCTGATCTCCCGGTCCCGTCCCCAGAACCGCACACTCTTCAGCGTTCTCGAAGACGAGAAGATCGAACCCGCACTGGCCCTTCTTCAGGAGGTCTGCGGGGATCTGACGGCCCCGGCGACCGGCATTGCTTTCACCCTTCCCCTGGACCGGGTCGTAGGTTTGGCCCGAGAGCTGGGTGATGACCAGGACGGACTCTAGGGACGCCGCATGCGCATGGACCCTTTCGTCTCCACCCTGATTCTCATTCTCCTGGCGTTGGTGGGGGCCCGGTTATCCTTCTCGACGCTTCAGGTCCCGCCCGGGCCGCGGCTGGTTTTTCGAACCGGGACCCACTTCCTATTCCTGGGTTTTATCCTGGGCCCCCACTTGCTGGCACTCCTGACCCAAGAGGCCGTCCTCCAGCTGTTCCCCCTCCTGGGCATGGGGTTGGGGTGGATCGGTTTCCTTTTCGGGCTTCAACTTGACCGCCGGAACCTGAGCCATTTCCCCCTGGCATTTCACATACTTGCCCTGGGGCAGGCAATGCTGGTCTTCTTTCTCTTCCTGGGGGTCGGATGGCTCGCCCTCCAGCTATCAGGTCAGACCGGGAGAGTTCCCCACCTCCTCCTGATGGGTGCGGCGGCCACCGCATGTATCTCCACACCAGCAGGCATCGCGCTCATCTCCACCAACTGCCTGGTGCGGGGGAGGGTCCGAGACCTCCTCTTCTTCGTGGCCTCGCTGGACGCTCTGGTGGGGATCGGGGGGATTGGGCGTGATCTGTGGGATCCTTTTCATCTGGCTCACCCGGCCCCGCCCAGGGGGAGAAGAGATCGTCCTCTTCCTCCTTGGCATCGCTGCGTTCGCCAGCGGGGCTGCTCTTCAGCTCCAGCTCTCCCCCTTATTCGTGTCTGTCACCATGGGCTTGGTGGTGGCAAATTTCTCTCCGGACCCCCAGAGGGTCTTTCGGGTCCTCCAGGAGTGGGAGAAACCGATCTACGTGGTCTTCCTACTGCTGGCTGGGGCCCTTCTCAGCTTCTCCACCCTCTGGGTCCTGTTGTTGGCCGCCCTCTACGCGCTTGTCAGGGGCGGGGGGAAGGTCCTGGGCAGCTTGCTGATGGTTCGTGTTTTGCCCTTTCCGTTCGATACGCCCAAGAGGTTCGGTCTCGGCCTGATCCCGCAGGGTGGGATTTCACTCGCAATGGCAATCTCCTTCGTGCTCACCTATGGGGACCGGAGGCTGGGCGACATGAACGCCGCTGACCTTCTCTTTGCAGTGGTGGTCCTCGGCGTAATCCTCTCCGAGCTTTCGGGGCCGTTTTTCACCCGGGCCATCCTCCAAAGGGCCGGCGAAATCTCTCCTCGGATGGAAAAGACTTTGGCTACGGCGGATGCCAAGGCGGCACCCGACGACGAGGCCGGGGGAGGGCAGAAAGGGCCCTGACATGCCCCAAGACCGACTTGCCGTGAGTCCTCAAACAGCTCCGTGGACACCTCCTTCGGGTTCTTATGGCTTCTCCTGGGAGGAGGTCCGGGCTGTGGTCGGGGCCTTGGAGGATTATTATTGGGGGGGTCCGGGAAGAAGCAGGTTTCGGAAAGAGCGACCCTGGGCCTCGATTTGGATCCCTGAGCCGATACCCGGTTACACATGACTATGATGACCTTAAACGGATCGGCCACCCCGGCTTTCAAGGGTGCTTTACAGGACACCTTGGCCGCTGTGGCCTCAACTGACCTTCTCTCTACCGCAGAGGCCATCTCCACCATCGTCCTGGGCGTAGCGGTCCTGGGGGTCCTGGTGGCCCTCCTGGCGGTACTTCTTCAGTTGAGGAAGCTGGCCCGATCAGTGGGTTCGGTAGCCAAGCGGCTCGAAAAGGACGCTGCTCCCGTCATGACCCGGGCTCGGAGCGTTGCCGAGAACGTGGATTTCATAACGATGGCGATTCGTACCGACGTCCAGAAGCTGAATGCGTCGGTGTCCGGCCTGAACGACCGTCTGAAGGAGGCCTCCGTACGCATGGAAGAGCGGATCCAGGACTTTACGGCCCTGGTGGAAGTCCTGCAGAACGAGGCCGAAGATCTGGCCCTGGATACGGCCGCTGCCGTCCGGGGGGTCAGGGCCGGCACCAAGAGCCTCGCCGCCGAAGAGCCCGACACTCCGCCCGGACTACCTCCCCACCTTGAATCTACTGCAGCCATAAGGAACAGAGATTCGGAAGTCGGTCCCAGGGAGGATCTGGAGGCGCCCGTCGTTTTCCCACTGTCATCGGAGGTTGGCGAAGGGGAGGAATAACCTTACCTCCATGCGAGCATACTACATTCCAATTCTCTGGTTTGTTGTCGCCTGGCTCCTTCTGGTCCCCGAACCGTTGGGAGCTTGGGGCCCGGCCACACACATTGCACTGGGAGAAACCCTCCTCAACTCCCTCTACCTTCTCCCTCCCGCGATACGGCTTCTCCTGCGGAAACACCCCATCGAGTACCTCTACGGCTCAGTGGCCGCCGATATCTCCTTCGGGAAGAAGTACGTGCCCGAAGGGCGGCACAGCCACTACTGGAGGGTCGGAGAAGAGATTCTGAACGCCGCACCCGACGACCCTCTCCGCGCCGCCGGGTATGGCTACCTAGCTCACCTGGCGGCCGACACCCTCGCTCACAATACCTTCATCCCCAGGAAGCTCTTTCTCACCCGGACCGGAAAACCCCATGGCCACACGTACTGGGAACACCGGATGGATCTCCACGTGGGTGAGGAATACCTTGGGAAGGCCAGACGGTTGGTGATGAATTACGACCACGCAGCTGCAGACGAGCTTTTCGACGCCGTCCTGAGCCGCACCATCTTCAGTTTCCGCACCAACCGCCGGATTTTCAGGGGTATGATCCAGGCCCAGGACAATGATCGTTGGAAGCAGGTTTTCGATAGAGTTCTCCGGAGCTCCCGGTACGATCTACCCGACGCGAGAGTCCAGCTCTACTTGGGGTACTCCTTCGACTTCATCGTCGAATACTTCCGGTCCAACCACGCTTCCCGCCCGAGAGCACTGGACCCGGTGGGGGCGCTGAACCTCCGCATCGCCAAAAAGTTGAGGCGGGCCGGAAAGGCCGAGGGGGGGAGCCAGGACCCCCGCGTTCTAGACGAATTGGCGGACCGCTTCTTTCCCCTCCCAACCGGGCCTCTCCTCTACTGGCCGAAGGCGAACTTGCCAGGAGGGAGAAACCGGCTGACCGCCGGGGAAAGTCTGACTCCAGGGGATGGCCGACCCCCTGGGGATCAGAAGTAGTCCTTTTCCAGGTCTGCGTAGCGGGCCAACAGCTTCTTGACCCCTACCGACTCGAACTTCACTGTCACTTTGAGATCGGGTCCGAATCCCGACACCTCCAAAACCATCCCTGAGCCGAACGTTGGATGGGCCACCCGTTCGCCTTTCACGAACCTGGGGAGGTCCTGGTTCAACTCCTCGTCGGCGAAAGAGTCTTCCCAATCATCCCTGACCTTTTCCTGCCTTCGTCTCCGGCCCGACGCGCGTCCGAGCCCGATCCCGAAGCCGGTTTCGAAACTTCTCCGGACCCTGCTGGAAGTACCTTCTTCCAAGAGGGTCTCATCGATGGCATCCACGAACGGTGATAGCCGACCGAACATGTACTCGCCCGCCCGCCTTCGCTGGCGCGCGTGGGTGAGGTACAGCTTGTCCTGGGCCCGTGTGATGCCGACATAAAAGAGCCTTCGCTCCTCCTCCAGGGCCGCCGGATCGTCATAGGCCCGACTCAGGGGAAAGAGTCCATCTTCCAGTCCGGAGATGAAGACAACCGGAAACTCCAAACCCTTCGCGTTGTGCAGTGTCATGAGTGTGACACTGTCGGCGTCCGGATCATGCAGGTCCACGTCGGCAACCAGAGATACCCTTTGGAGAAAGAGGTCCAGCTCCGAAAACCTGTCTCTCGGCAACTCCTCTTCTTCCAGGAGCTCGGCATCGAAGTCCATGGCTGCGGCGACGAGTTCCTTGACGTTCTCGGCCCGGTCATCCCCGTCGGGCCCCTCGTCCCGGAGAAGCTTGAGTAGATCCAGCTCCTCCACCAACTCCTCCAGAAGGGCACCCACTCGTACCTGGGAAGCTCGAGCCGAGAACCTCTGGATCAAATCAACAAACTCCGAGAGGCCTTTGACCCCGGTCTTGGGAAGATTCGGAATCCCCGGAGCCCGGGAAGCTCCTTCCAGGAGGGTGACGCCCGCCTCCCGGGACCACTCTCGGAGCCGAGCAACCGTGCTGGACCCCACGCCGCGCCGTGGATAACTCACCACCCGGTCGAAAGCCCCGCCATCCCTGGGGTTGGAGATGAGGCGTAGATACCCAAGAACGTCCTGGATCTCCCTCCTTTCATAAAACCCCACGCCCCCCACGACCTGGTAAGGGAGACCCTTCCCCCGGAAGGCATCCTCGAGAGCCCGGGCCTGGGCGTTGGTGCGGTAGAGTACTGCGAAGGAGCGATACGTCAGCTCCTGCCCATCCCTCATGCCCGCCTCGATCTCTCCGGCGATCCATCGGGATTCGTCGGTTTCGTCCAGGGTCTCCGTCACCGAGATCGCCTCTCCAACCGCACGTCGAGTACGGAGGTTCTTCCCCTTCCGATCGATGTTGTGGCGGATCACCTGGTTGGCCGCCTCCAGGATCTTCTTGGTCGACCGGTAGTTTTCCTCCAACCGGACCACCCGGGCTGATGGGAAGGAGGCCTCGAAGTCCAGAATGTTTCGGATGTCGGCGCCCCTCCAGGCATAGATGCTCTGGTCATCGTCCCCGACCACCATGAGGTTGGCAGCCTGCCCGGCCAGAAGCTCTAGGAACCGGAACTGAGCCCGGTTCGTGTCCTGGTATTCGTCCACCAGGAGGAACGAGAAGCGGGAGCGGTACTCTTCCAGGATCTCCGGATGGGTCTCCAACAGCTCAACCGGTTTCAAAAGGAGATCGTCGAAGTCGAAGGCGTCGTGGTCCTTAAGGGCTTCCTCGTATGCGGGATACAGACGGGATACGTGGCGTTGGACAATGTCGAAACTGTCGCCGTTCTCCTCGAGGAACGCCTGGGGGGAGACGAGTCGGTTCTTTGCGCCGCTCACGTGGGCCCTGAAGACCTTCGGGCTCCATCGCTTCGGATCGATTCCGACCTCCTCTTGAGCCCGTTTGATCTGTCGGAGACTCTGTTCCTGGTCGTAGATGGTGAAGGTCTGAGACCACCCGAGAAGAGGCGCGAATCGGCGGAGTATCCGGGCTCCCGTGGAGTGGAAAGTCCCTGCCCAGAGGCCGGTAGGATCCTCTCCAAGCTGTTGCCGGATCCGGTCTTTCATCTCTCCTGCCGCCTTGTTGGTGAAGGTGACGGAGAGGATCCGATAAGGCGCGACCCCGTGGTGCCGGATCAGATGGCAGATTCTGGCGGTCAGGACGCGGGTCTTCCCGGAGCCGGCACCCGCCAGAACCAGGAGGGGCCCCTGGAAATGCGCCACCGCATCCTTCTGCTGGGGATTCAGCTCGGGAAGGTGGGATGGTCGATTGGGATCGAAGGAAGAGTCCGGAGTCACCCTAGGAGCCTGCCCCCGGCGCGGTGTGTACCGGGAGTCGGATGTTGAAGGTGGCCCCGCGCGAACCCTCGTCTCCCAGCTCGATCCGACCTCCGTGTACACCCTCCACGATCCTTCGGGTCAGGGCGAGACCGACTCCCCACCCGCGCTCTTTGGTGGTCACCCCCGGTTCGAAGAGCCCGCGCCGGACCTCCGGCGGAACTCCAGGCCCTGTATCGGCAATGGAGACCAGCACGAGCCGGCGGGTATCCTCCCTTGCGTGAATCCGAATGACACCGCCCGTACCTCCCAAGGCATCCAATGAATTCTTGAGCACATTCTCAAAAGCCCAGGTGAGGAGAGTGGCACTTCCCCTGATCGGCGGGAGATCGGGGGAAACCTCCAACTCCAATGTCACACCGGCGGCAAAACGGGGGATCCGTGCGGTCAGATACCGTTGGAGCCCCTCCAGGATTCCCTGAAGACTCACCAACTCCAACTTCGGCTCCATACCGATGAGCTCGAACCGATGGGTGATCTTCTCCAGCCGGCTCAGATCAGCCCCAATCTCCTTCGCGATCTCACCCTGCTCCATATCCCCGGGCCGCTCACCGGGCTCCAGCCGCAGGACCTCGAGCCAACCCTGGAGGGAAGAGAGAGGTGTCCCCAGCTGGTGAGCCAGCTCCCTGGCCATGGAGGTCCAGGCCCTCTCGGCCTCAGACCTCCGCTGGGCCCTTATGGACAAAACCCCCAGGACCGCCGTGATCAAAAGACCCCCGGCCTGAAAAAACGGGATCCACCGCAGGCTACGGACCTCTGGCGGGTCTCCAAAGTGGATCAAGGCAACTTCCGGGTCTCCGCTCGGTGGATGTTGGAGGTCCATCCGCACCGCGTATCTTCGCACCCGATCCTGGTCTTCGGGAATGGTCAGATCGGCCTCGAAGGGAAGGTTTTCCACGGCCAGAATTGTGTCTCCGATCCCGGAGAGAATGACCGGGACTTTCGACTCCAGGAGGATGCCCTGGAGATCCATAAGAATCTCATCTGCGGAGGAGGGAGGCTCGGGGCCGTGCATCCCCTCCTGGACGTAGGCGTAGATCTGGGAAAGACCTTCTGCGTTGGTCCGCAAAGCCTGGACGACCCTTTGGGTGTAGACGAGGTACCAGGCCAGCTGGGCGACAAACAGAATCGCCAGGGCGACGGGCCAGTTCCGCCGCCTCAAGGATCCAGCCGGGAGAACCCGGTATAGGTGTGAAGAGGCTCGGGAAGGGAGACGCCGCCGCCCTCATCCTGGTACGTCTCCAAGAGAGCCACCATGAGCCGTGGAAGGGCCAGGGCCGAACCGTTCAAAGTATGGAGAAACTGGGGTTTTTCTCCAGCGGCCGGCCGGAAGCGAAGGTTCGCTCGCCTGGCCTGGTAGTCGGTGAACACCGAGCAGCTGGATACCTCCAGCCACTTCTCCACACCCGGAGCCCAAACCTCCAGGTCGTAGGTCATGGCGCTGGAAAACCCCAGATCGCCGGCCGCCAGGATCACGACCCGGTAGGCGAGGCCCAAGCGCTGGAGAACCACCTCGGCCTCACGGGTCAGCTCTTCCAGGGCCTCCCGGCTCCGCTCCGGCTTCTCATAGCGAACCAACTCCACCTTGTCGAACTGGTGGACCCTCAACAGGCCCCGTGTGTCCTTGCCGGCGGCCCCGGCCTCTCGCCGGAAGCAAGGCGAGTAGGCCGTGAACCGTAAGGGGAGGTCGCTGCCCGCCAGGAGCTCGTCGCGGTAGAGGTTTGTCACCGGCACCTCTGCCGTAGGCACCAGCCAGAGACCGTCCCGATCGCTGAAGTACGACTCCTCAGCGAACTTCGGGAGCTGTCCGGTCCCGACCATGGATTCCTCGGTGACCAAATAGGGAACCCTCAGCTCTTCATACCCGTGCTCCCGGATATGGAGATCGATCATGTAGTCGATGAGGCCACGTTGGAGCCGGGCGCCCGGTCCCCGAAGGAGCGGGAACCCTGATCCGGAAACCTTGGCTCCGCGCGGAAGATCCAGGATTCCCAAGGATTCCCCGAGCTCCCAGTGGGGTCTCGGCTGGAAAGAGAAGGAGGGCTGGTCACCCCACACCCGGACCAGCACATTGTCCTCTTCCCCACCGGCAGGAACCTCGGCCAGGGGGAGGTTGGGCAGACTCAAGAGGAGCTCTCGGATCCTATCATCCGACGAAGAGATCACGGCATCGAGGTCGCTTATCCTCTGGCCCACTGATCTCATCTCCAGGATGAACTCTTCCGCATCCTCTCCCTGCCGCTTGAGCTCTCCGATCTCCTTCGAAACCTCGTTCCTTCGGGCCTTCAGATCCTCCACTTCGGCGATGGCCCAACGGCGGTCTTCGTCGACGGCGAGGACTTGGTCCACTGCAGCCGAGTGCCCGTCGTCGGCGCGCTTGGCCAGGGCGGCCTTGGCCGATTCCGGGTCGGAGCGCAGGGATTGCAGGGCGAGCATGGGCTCAGTCTTTCGGAGGGTAGAGCTTTCGCGAGTTGCAGACGGGGCTGACGTCGAACACGAAACTCAAGGTCCCTGCCACCGGGTCCTGTTCAAGCGGCTCGAACTTCCCGTAGTAAACGCACTGACGACCGTAAAATCCGGCCTGCTGCCGAGTTCGAATGACATAAATGTGGCCGATCTCCACCGGAACGGGTTCGTCTGAGACATACCGGTTCGTATCAGAAGGCGCCCGCCTCACCGCATCATATTCCATGTCCCCCATGGGAATGATGCGGGCCTTCGACCCGACGATTCCCACGGCACCAGGCGGGAGAAACACCAGTTCGCCCTCATGGGTGTCCAGAACCATGTCCCACTTGCCCGTCGCCTCCGGAGATTCGATCCGGATCGGGGCTCGGGAGATGAAGTCGAAACCCGAAAGCAGGTTCAACTCCGGCCTGGCCAGAGAATGCAGGAAAGCAGTATCGGGGTTTTCCACCCAGTTCACCTGGAACAGGTCGTCGTCGCAGGCGGTGGCGAGACCCAGAATGGGGAGTAGGACCAGCCATGCCGAGACGGCCCGGGAGGGCCGTCGAGGGCCCCCGGAGGAATTCGCGGATGTATTGAAGCGCATTGTCGGGTCCGCCATGTAACGAGGGCTCATTAGACCGAAAAGACTACCGGAAAACCGGCTGGGGTGTCAACCCTGAGAACACGTGGAGTTTCTTGACTTTACACCACCCGCCGGGTAGGTTCCGCCCCGCGGATTCCCCAGGATCAGAGGAGGACGTGGGATGTCGGACCCGGACCACTCTACTCCCCCCAAAAAACGGATCCTGGTGGCCGACGACGAGCCCCACATTCGACGGATCCTGGCCACGTTCCTGGAAGGTTCAGGGTTCGCTGTGAAGGAGGTCGTGGACGGGGCCGAAGCCATGGAACAGCTGGAGGGTCCCGCCCGCTACGATCTGGCTCTCCTCGACATCATGATGCCGGAACATACTGGCCTCGAGGTGCTCTCCTTCGTTCGCGGCCAGTCTCATCGTAAGGGTTTGCCGGTGGTGATCCTCACCGCAAAGGGTCAGGATGCCGACCGGGAAACTGCTTTCCGAATGGGAGCCGACGACTTCCTCACCAAACCCTTCAGCCCAAAGAAGCTCCTTGCCCGAATCCACGAGCTCATCGGTGCCTCCTGATCCGAACCTTTGGGTAACCATTCTCGCTGGAGGGTCCGGTACGAGGTTCTGGCCCGCCAGCACTCCAGACCGGCCCAAACAGCTCCTTACCCTGACTGGGGACCGATCTCTCATCCGGGAAACCTTGGATCGTGCTCGGGAGTTGGTGCCAGAGGACCGGATTCGGATACTAACAGGTGCCCATCTCCTGAAGCCCTTCCGGCGAGCGTTGGGTGATCTGGATCCCTCGGTTTTCCTGGTGGAGCCCCAGGCTCGAGGGACGGGGCCAGTCCTGGTTTGGGCGGCCTGGGAGATATCCAGATCCGACCCTGAAGCCGTCCTTGTCTCCCTCCATGCCGACCACGCAATCGAACCGATCAGAGCCTTCCTTTCGCTCATGCGATCCGGCGCTGATGCGGCCAGGGCCGTGGAAGCCTTGTTCACGGTTGCGATCCCCCCCACGCGGCCGGAGACCGGGTACGGATACATCCGGCCAGGGGAATCCCTGGAATTGGAAGGAGAGACAGACGGTTTTCGGGTCCACTCCTTCGTGGAAAAACCCGGGGTGGAAACCGCTCGCGAATACCTTGCCGCCGGGTTCCTATGGAACAGTGGCATCTTCCTGTGGCGTGCGAAGATCTTCCTGGAGGAAGTGAAAGCTGTAGCGCCGGAGCTCGGGAGCCTCATCCCGCTTTTGGAAAAAGGGGACGTTGAGGGGTTTTTCCGGGAAGCTCCTGTCATCTCCGTGGACGAGGCTGTCCTGGAGCGGAGTTCCCGGGTGGCAAGCCTTCGGGCCACCTTTCAATGGGACGATTTGGGGTCGTGGGAGGCCCTGGCCCGGACCAAGGGCGTGAACGAGGCGGGGAATGTGCTATTGGGATCGGTCCAGGCAGTTGATTCCGGCCAGAATGTGGTATTGGCTGAAGAGGGATCCATCGTGCTTTTTGGTGTTGAGGGACTGGTGGTCATCCGGAGTGGAGACATCGTCCTCGTGGCAGATCGGGCACGGACCCCTGACCTGAAATCCCTCCTAAAAGCCCTTCCGCCTGATTTTCGAAATCCGGATCGTACATGAGCTACTCTCTCTTCCTCTTCGACGACCAGGTGACGGAGTCCTGGGACCCCTTCGTACTGACCCGTCCTGTGGGAGAACTCCTCTTCGGAGCCTTCCTCCTCAGGGAACGGGCAGAAAAGTTTTGGGGGGTGCCATGTCGCGGTCATCTGGCTCCCGAATCTCTCGCTGGCTTCTCGGAGCCTGGAGCACCTCCGGTAGTGGGACCGGGCGGGGTACCTCCCGACACACACCGGGTTCTCCTGAGCTCCAGGGTAGCTTTGTGGGGCGAGGCTCCTCTCCTCAACAAGGACGTGACAACCCTGGTGGTGGAGGGTCAGGTGGCGGGGTGGGCAGTTCCGCCAGGGATTCCAACGCCTTCTGCAGATGCTTTCATGGAGCCGGTCCCATGGTCGGGTTCCGATCGGGTGGAAGTCATGGGCAGGATCCTTGATACGCCTTGGGACCTGATGGCCCGGAACGCTGACCAACTGAGAGACGACATTCCCCGGTATTTCCCTGGGTACGCCACCGACGGGCTACCCGGGATCCACATTCTGGGAGACGGTCTGGTCTCACTGGGGTCCAGGGTGGTGGTGGAGCCGGGCTCGGTTTTCGATGTCTCCCATGGCCCGATCCGCCTTTCCGACGATGTGGTGGTCCGGGCCCACACTCGTTTTGCGGGCCCGGCTTACGTGGGACCGAAGAGCGAGATCCTGGGTGGGTCCCTCTCGGAAGTCTCAATCGGGCCGGTCTGCAAGATTCGAGGTGAAGTGGAGTCCTCCGTCGTTCTGGGGTTCAGCAACAAAGGGCACGACGGGTTCCTTGGCCACGCCTACTTGGGCCGATGGGTGAACCTCGGGGCTCATACCACCAATTCGGACCTCAAGAACAACTACGGCCCAGTGAGGGTAGGCGGCCCCGGTGGGCCTCTTGAAACTGGGCTCATGAAGGTCGGGTGTTTCTTGGGTGATCACGTTAAGACCGGAATCGGCACTCTTTTGAATACAGGGACGGTGGTGGGAGCGGGGAGCAACCTCTTCGGCGGGAAGATGCCACCCACCTATGTTCCCCCTTTCTCCTGGGGGGTCGGATCCGACCTCACTGAGTTCAGGTTGGACAAGTTTCTGGAGGTGGCGGAACGAGCCATGGGGCGCCGGGGAATCGGGTTGGGAGAAGACATGGCCGGCCTCCTCCGGCGTGCCTGGGAAGAGACGCAGGACCTCAGGGCAGCTGGAGAGGGCCTCTAGGGGCCGCCGGCAAGCACGAAACATGAAGGTCTCCGTCCTGGGAAGCGGGAGCCGAGGTAATTCCATCCTGGTCATGGGGGGAGACACCCGAGTCCTGGTGGATGCCGGTTTCAGCGCCAGAGCCCTGGAGAACCGCCTGGGATTCCTGGGTGTGCTTCCAGAAGAGATCGATGCCATCCTGGTGACTCATGACCACGGAGATCACGTAAAGGGGGTCGGTGTCTTCGCCCGCCGTCATGGCACGCCTGTATTCCTCACAGACCTCACCCGGGATGCCTGCAGCTCCCTTTTCCGGGGGGGGGAGACGCTCGAGCCCTATCGAGCCGGCTTCCCCTTTCCCATTGGGTCACTGAGGGTAGACCCTTTCCTCACCGCTCACGACGCTCTGGATCCGGTGGCCGTGGCCCTCACGGATGCCGGATCGGGTTTCAAGCTTGGTGTGGCCACCGACCTTGGCCGGCCCACCACTCAGGTCCGTCATGCACTGGCACAGTGTGACATCCTCGTCCTCGAGGCCAACCATGACCCTGGCCTCCTACACCAGGGACCCTACCCAATCTCAGTCCGTTCCCGTATCGCATCGAGTCACGGGCATTTGTCCAACGAGGCGGCGGCGCAGCTTGCCGTGGAATTACTTCATCCCCGGCTGGCTGCGGTGGTGCTGGCCCACCTCTCCGCCTCATGCAACCGGGCAGAGTTGGCGGAGGCTGTTGTCGGCGGAGCTCTCCGGGACGTGGGTTACAAGGGGATTCTGCAGGTAGCCGAGCAGGATACTCCCACTCCACTCATGGACGTGACCGAGCTTCAGAAACGGCTCGGGCCAGACCAACTTCCGCTGATCTGAAAGAGGGAGACTTTACCTCCCGAACAACCTCATGAAGTCGTTGGATAGGGCCCAAACCATGATGCCCAGTAGGACTACGAAACCCACCTGGCTCCAGCGAAGACGGTGTTCCACGGAGAGCGGGTTCCCACCCCGAATCGCCTCGATGGCCAGGAAGACGAGATGGCCCCCGTCCAGAACCGGGATGGGAAGGAGGTTCAGGATGGCGAGGTTCACGCTGAAAAGGGCCATGAACCCTAGAAAAGCCTCCAAGCCCCGAGCGGCGGCCTGGCCGGAAGCCTGCCCAATGGTGACGATGCTCCCAACCGAGTTGGCGGGGACATTCCCGGTGACCAGGTCCCGCAAGAAGGCCAAGATCATTCCTGTTACCGCGACGGTATCACGGTAACCCGCCTTCATGGCTCCCAGCACCCCCACCCGGCTGTAAACCAATTCTTCCGCCGGTTGCCAGATTCCCACTTTTCCTACGGTCACCATCTCACCCGTATCGGGGTCCGGCTCCTCCTGGGATTCCAGGTTGACAGATCGGGTCAACTCCCTCCCGTCCCGAAGAATCTCTACCTCGACCCGAGCATCGGGATGGGGCTTGATGGCATCCAGAAAATCGAACCAGCTACTGATGGTAACGCCGTCCACTGCGAGGATTTCATCCCCCTCTTCGATGCCGCCCCTGTCGGCAGGTGAGCCCGATTCAACCATCCCCGCCCTGGCGTCCACCCACCAGTGAATCGATCCAGCCAACCTCCGCCGGTCCTCCTCCTCGTCGGGAATCTGGATCTCCAGCTGTCCCATCGGATTCCGGAACCGGACGGTGAGAGGCCCGGGGGAGGCTTCCACGAGTCCCACCTGGAAATCCCCCCAGTCCTCCACTACCCGATCTCCGACCAGGGTCACCTCGGCCCCGGAAGGAAGCTGTGCCATGGCCTCGGTCCCCGCCGGAAGGAAACGCTCATAGACCTTCCCGACTCTGGTCGTGGCATAGTCCGGGATACCCCATACCCCGGCGATGACCGAGTAGACGACGAAGGCGAAGACCATGTTCATGACGACGCCGGCAGAGATAACCAGGGTCCGTGCCCATATCGGCTTCCCGTCGAAATCCCGCGGCCCTGGGACCCTGGGTTTCTTCGCGGATCCTCCCTCCAGCTTGTCCAGAACCTCGTCCTCCATACCCCCCATCTTCACATACCCACCCAGGGGGATGGCGCTGAAGACGTATTCCGTCTCCCCCCATTTCACACCCCAGATCCGGGGACCAAGGCCAATGGAGAAACGTTGCACTTCCACCCCGACGAGCTTGGCGGCCCAGAAATGGCCAAGTTCATGGACAAAGATCAGAACGCCCAGCACGACTACGGTTGCAAGAATGGTCATGACTTCTTGTTCGATACCTTCCCTTGATGGAGGCGGATCAGCTCACGGCTGACCGTCCTCGCCTCCTGATCTACATCCAGAACGTGCTCCAGGTTCTCCACGGCTCTCCCGCCCAATCTCCCAAGGGCGTCCGAGACGATCTCCCCCATCCCGGGAAAGCCAAGGTCTTCACGGAGGAACGCCTCCACTGCGACCTCGTTCGCAGCGTTGTAAACCGCAGGGGAGGTTCCGCCTTCACGGCCCGCCTGTTCCCCCAGGGAAAACAGAGTAAAGGCCGCCCGGTCCACTTCTTCGAAGACCAACGGCGAAGCCTTCACCGGATCGAAGGTCTGGAGCAAGCCGTCCTCCACTCTCTCCGGATAGCTCATGGCATACAAGATGGGGAGTTCCATGGTAGGAAACCCCAGCTGGGCCAGAACGGATCCATCCACGAATTCCACAAAAGAGTGGACGATGGATTGGGGATGAACAACTACCCCAAGTGAATCATAATCGATCCCGTAGAGGAAGTGGGCCTCGATGACCTCCAGGGCCTTGTTGGCGAGGGTGGCTGAGTCGACCGTAATCTTTGCGCCCATGGACCAGGTGGGGTGGTTGAGGGCCCGGGAAGGGCTCGCGTCCCGAAGCTGCTCCACGCTCCATCCACGAAACGGGCCGCCGGACGCCGTCAGCACCAAACGCGCCACCGATGTCATGTCGTAGCCCTCCAGGCATTGGAGGATGGCGCTGTGCTCACTGTCGACCGGGATGATCTCCCCTTCGCCCTGTTCAGCTGCCGCCACCACCAGATCCCCTCCGGCCACGAGGCTCTCCTTATTGGCCAGGGCCAGGCGTTTTCCGGCACGGAGGGAACGAAGGGTCGGCTCCAGCCCCGCCGATCCCACCATGGCATTCACCACTACGTCCACATCAGGGGACTCGGTGATTTCCAGGAGGGCCTCCCTTCCTTCTAGCCACCTGGCTTTTGGGAGGTCATCCTTCCCGCCGAGACCGTTTTCCCGGCCCAGGACCGCCAAAGAAGGGCCATGTCTCTCGACCTGTTCAGCCAGGGATTCCAGGGCCTGATTGGCCGCCAGCGCCACCACCTTGAACCGGTCGGGGTGTCTTTCAATGACCTCCAGCGTGCTTCGCCCGATAGAACCGGTGGACCCCAGAATGGCGACTCGTATCATAGGATCCATCCAACCAGATAGACCAACCCGTAGGTGACGGGCAGAGTGAAGATCAGGGCATCGAAACGATCCAGGATCCCACCGTGCCCCGGGAGGAGAGTTCCCGAGTCTTTTACTCCGGCCTCCCTCTTGAAGAGGGATTCGATGAGATCCCCGACCTGGGTGGTGACCCCCATAGCCAGCCCCATGCTACCTCCCAGCAGAGCTGCAACAGCAGGGCTTGGGTGAATCTGGAGGAAGGCCCAACCCATAAAGGCACCCACGAGGATAGCCGCGGACAGCCCTGCTACCCCACCCTCCAGCGTTTTTCCAGGGCTAACGCTGGGCATCATCTTCCGCTTCCCGAAAAGACTTCCAATCAGGTAGGCCGCGGTGTCGGACGTCCAGGTCACCGCCAAAGGGAAGGCAAGGAGGACCGGTCCCCGAAGGGGGAGAGAGGGATCGGGCCATCCCGTGGTCTCCGGGAAGTGCCGCAGGAAGATGGCAAACGAAAAACATCCCCCCCAATAAAGGGCACCGAGGACGGTCACGGACCCCGCCAGAAGCGGCCGATCCTCGGGGCTCCGCAGCCTCAGGAACGACGCCGACGACAAAAAGAAAAGGAGGAGGAGGAATCCGAGAGCCCAGGGCGCCCAAAGGTGGAACGAACGGGTCCAGCCTGCCAAAAGGACCAGCCCTGCGGTCCCCGGGATCCCTATCCAACCGAAGACTCTGATGCCTCTGGCCGAGGCCAGAGTGTTCAGCTCCAGGATGGCCATACCCGCCAGGAGGGCCACGAGAATGGACAGGAGCCAACCACCGGCGTAAAGGACCCCCAAGGCCAAGGGGATGCCGATGGCCGCAACGGCCAGCCGCCGGATCAGCTCTCCCTTTGGCATGGCTCTCCGTGGTTCGTCCTCACGGGGTCGTCACCCTCCCGAAACGCCGGTCCCTCTGCTGAAAATCCAGGACGGCAGCGAAAAGGTCTTGGCGTGTGAAGTCGGGCCACAGAACAGGGGTGATGTGAATCTCGGTGTATGCTAGTTGCCAGAGCATGAAGTTGCTGATCCGGAACTCTCCCGAGGTGCGCACAAGGAGGTCCGGATCGGGGAGGCCACGAGTGAACAGGGCTCCCTGGAGCATCTCATCATCGATGTCTTCAGGGTCCCGGGCTCCTGCCTCGACCTCACGAGCCAAGGTTCGGACGGCCTGGAGAATCTCCTTCCGCCCAGAATAGGAGATCATGAGGTTCAACCGAAGGGTATCACCCCCGGCCGTAGCTTCCATGATTCCGTTCACCGCACGGCGAGTACGGCCTGACAGGCGCTCCAACTCCCCCAGGACGTGGACCTGCACCCCCTGACTGATCAGGTCAGCCTTTTCCTTCTTGGCATAGAGCTCCAGAAGACCCATGAGGGCAGAAATCTCACGGGGGGGACGGTTCCAGTTTTCAGTGGAGAACGCGAAAAGGGTGAGCACCTCGATCCCGACTTCGATGGAGCCTTCCAGAGCCTCCCGTACCGCCTTCATCCCCTCTCGGTGCCCTGCGTGCCTGGGAAGCCCCCTTGACCGGGCCCACCGACCGTTACCGTCCATGATGACGGCAACGTGTTTCGGGATGTTTCCACCGGCCCGGACCTGCTGAAGGAAATCAGGAGTCATGGGAAAAGACGATTCCACCTGGTAACCCGGCTGGGTTCCTAGATGGACATGACCTCCTCCTCCTTCTTCTTCAAAAGGCCGTCGATCGCGTCCGAATATTGATGTGTCAGCTTCTCAACCTCATCCATCTGCCGGCGCCCATCGTCTTCACCCACCTCATGAGCCTTGATCTGTTCCTGGATGGCGTCACGAGCTTTGTGGCGGGCATGACGGATGGAGACCTTCCCTTCCTCGCCCAGTTTATGGAGAAGCTTCACGTACTCCTTCCGCCGCTCCTCGTTGAGTGGAGGCACCGGCACCCGGATCACGTTCCCGTCGTTGGCGGGATTCAGCCCCAAGTCGGCGACCAGGATGGCCTTCTCAATGGCACCGATAAGGGTTTGGTCGAAGGGCTGGACCACGAGAAGCGTGGCCTCCGGCGTGTTTACCGTTGCCACCTGATTGAGGGGCATCTGGGTTCCATAAGCCTCTACCTTGACCGTATCGAGAAGGGCGGGAGTGGCTTTCCCGGTCCGGACGGTCGAAAACTCCCTCCGGGTCGCCTCCACCGCAGCCTTCATGGCCTGTTCCGCCTCTTTCAGGTTGGGCATGGGCTCACCTCCATGGTTGTAGCATGCTCGACTGTGAGGTTCTTCAGGAAACCAATGTACCTATCTGTTCGCCACGGATTGCAGCGGAGACCGAACCTTGCTTCTCCAGATCGAGAACGATGATAGGTAACCCGTTTTCTCTGCAAAGGGAAACGGCAGGGGCATCCATGACCCCCAACTCCCGAGCCACCACCTCCCGAAAGCTGATGTTCGGGATGAACTCGGCCGAAGGATCTGTCGCGGGGTCCGCTGTGAAAACGCCCTTCACCTTCGTGGCCTTGATGACGACGTCGGCCTCCATTTCAATGGCTCGGAGGGCAGCGGCCGTGTCGGTGGAAAAGTACGGGTTTCCGGTTCCTCCGGCGAAAATCACGACCCTTCCCTTTTCCAGGTGCCGGACGGCTCTACGCCTGATGTACGGTTCAGCCAACTCGTCCATCCGAATAGCCGTCATGACCCGCGTGTCGATGCCCTTCTTTTCCAGGAGGTCCTGAATGGCCAGGGCATTGATGATGGTGGCCAACATTCCCATGTAGTCGGCGGAAACGCGATCCATCCCCTGCTGGCTTGCTGCGGCTCCACGGACGATGTTCCCGCCTCCGATGACCATGCCGAGAGCGACGCCCAACCGATGAACTGCCAAGACCTCCTCGGTGAGGCGTTCCACAACTGGTGGATCGATGCCGAATCCCTGCCCGCCGGCGAGGGCTTCCCCTGAGAGTTTCAGGAGGACTTTCGAGTACTTCAGCTCCGTCTGCCCGCTCATACCCCTCCTCGGTTAGGAAACCCCCTGGAAGGTAGCAAAAAAAAGGCCCGCTGCGCGAGATGGCAGCGGGCCTTCCGGTGCTGATGCATCCCAATCCGCAAACAGGTACCCAAGAGAGGCCTCAGCTTCCCCCTCCCACCTGGAGCCTCGCGAAGCGGGCAACCTCGATCTTCTCCCCGGTTTTAGCGGAGACCTCCGTGATGAGCTGTTCCACCGACTTCTGGGGATCCTTCACAAAGGGCTGTTTCAGAAGGGAGCTCTCCTCGAAGAACTTCCTGAGCTTTCCTTCCACGATCTTCTCGGCGATGTGGTCCGGCTTCCCCTCGTTCTTGACCTGTTCCATGAACACGGACCGCTCTCGCTCTACCACTTTGGCGTCGATGTCGTCCGGGCTCACCGAGAGGGGATTGGCAGCCGCCACATGCATGGCAAGGTCCTTGGCCAGACCCACGAAGTCGTCAGTCTTCGCCACGAAGTCGGTCTCACAATTCAATTCCACCATAACTCCGATTTTCCCTCCAAAGTGGAGGTAGCTACCGATCGTTCCTTCGTTGGCGGACTTTTCAGCCCTTTTCGCGGCCTTCGCGCTTCCCTTGGCCCGGAGGAAATCAATGGCGGCTTCCACATCGCCGCTGGTCTCCTGAAGGGCCTTCTTGCAATCCATCATTCCGGCACCCGTTCGGTCCCGGAGAGCTTTCACGTCTTGGGCGGAAATGGTCATGATTCCTTCTCTTCGCTTCCTTGGAAAAACGCTATGAAAAAGAGGCGGGAGCCAGGATGGGGAGCGAGCGGGGAGAACCCCTCGCTCGGTACCCTCCTGCTGCCGCCTCCGGCCCCCGGGAAGGTCCGGGGATCAACCTCCTCACCCGAGAAGGCCGAGGGGGACTACTTCCCTTCCCCCTCTTCATCTGTGGGTTCGGACACATCAGGCTCCGAAGCCTCGGCTTCGGGGGTCTCCGCCCCCACCACCTCGGCGTCGGGGGCTTCGGCTTCCACCATCTGGGCTTCCGGAGCATCGGCAGCGGGAGCCTCCTCGGTCACTTCTGCCACCGCTCCCTCATCGGACCCGGTAACATCCTCATCGCCCTCGGCCTTCTCTTCCCCAGTTTTCAGATGCTGGGCGATGACCTCGGGACGAGGACGCCGCTTCCGTCGGGGCCTCCGCCGAGCGGGCGCCTTTTCCACTTCGCTGGTCTCGCCGGTCTCGGTGGAGTAGGTCGTGGCCTCCATGTCTTCGACACGACGGCGCTCACCCTCCGGCACTTCTTGACGGGCTGATTCCACCGCGTCGCCGATGGCCTTGGTAATGAGGCTCACGGCCCGCATGGCGTCGTCATTCCCGGGAATGGGGTAGTCGATGAGGTCTGGATCCGCATTGGTATCGGCGATGGCGATGACCGGTATGCCAAGGCGGTGGGCTTCCTTGACCGCGATGGTCTCCCTGCGGGCATCCACCACAAAAATCGCCCCAGGCACCCGGGTCATGTCTTTCACGCCACTGAAGTACTTGTCCAGCTTTTCCCGCTCACGGTCCAGTAGCAAACGCTCCTTTTTTGTATAGAACTCGAAAGCGTTCTCTTCCTGGCCCCGTTCAAGCTCCTTGAGGCGACGGATCTGATTCCGGATGGTCTGGAAGTTGGTGAGCATTCCCCCCAACCACCGCTCGGTCACGTAGAAAGAGCCGGACCGATCCGCTTCTTGTTCGACGATGCCTCGAAGCTGTCGCTTGGTGCAGACGAAGAGCACGCGCTCTCCCTTCAATACCACCTCGCGCACAGCCTGCTGGGCCCGATTGAGTCGGTCCAGCGTCTTTCGAAGGTCGATGATGTGGATGCCGTTGCGCTCCGTGAAGATGAAGCCCCTCATCTTTGGATTCCAACGGCGGGTCTGGTGTCCGAAGTGGACGCCTGCCTCGAGCAATTCGTTCAGTTCAACCTGCTGCATGTCGGAGCCGGATTAGAGATTACCGCTTGCTGAACTGGAAGCGCTTCCGGGCCTTGGGACGACCAGGCTTCTTCCGTTCAACTTTGCGGGGGTCACGGGTCAGCAGCCCCTTGGACCTCAGAGTGGGCCGCTGCTCTTCGTCGAACGCCACCAGGGCCCTGGAAACACCCATGCGGATCGCATCGGCCTGGCCGGTGAGACCTCCACCGTTTACTCGGATCTGGATGTCGAAACGACCATCCAGCTCGGTCACCTGGAGGGGCTCTTCCACCCTGATCTGGTGGGCCTTCCGGGGAAAGTATTCGGCCATTGGCCTACCGTTGATGGTCCATTCCCCTTCGCCGGGGCGGAGAAGGACCCGGGCGACGGCTGTCTTCCGCCGACCGACGGTCTGGATCGTCTGAAACTCCTCAGCAACCATGAAGTATCCTGCCTACCCTTCGATCTTGAGGGGCTGAGGGTGTTGTCCCTGATGAGGGTGCTCAGCCCCAGGATAAACTTTGAGCTTCTCTCTCATCCTCCGGCCCAGAGAGTTTTTCGGCAACATCCCCTTGACGGCGAGCTCGATAACCCGTTCCGGATGAGTCTCCAGCATCCTCTTGAAGGGGATGTGTTTCTCATTCCCCATATAACCGGAATGCCGGAAATAGGTTTTTTGTTCTGCCTTGTTCCCGCTCAGGACCACCTTGGAAGCGTTCACGACCACGACCGGGTCCCCCGTATCGAGGTGGGGGGTGTAGATCGGCTTGTGTTTGCCACGGAGGATACGAGCCACTTCAGTAGCGAGGCGGCCGAGGCGCAAGCCATCGGCGTCCACCAGCCACCACTGGCGCTCGATCTCGTTCTTTTTCGGAGTCAGCGTAATCATCCCTAAACCCGCGAATACCAGTTCAGAATAGAGCTTTCTAAGCTATTTCTGGCGTGCGAAAGTGTCAACGGGTGGAGGGGTATTTCTTATTGCATGAAGGTTTCGAGGAAACGAGCTCGGGAGGCGTGCCGCAGCCGAAGGAGCGCCTTCTCCTTGATCTGGCGGACCCGCTCCCTGGTGATTCCCAAGAGGGAACCAATCTCCTCCAGTGTCATCGGCTCCTGATCGTCCAGTCCGAAATAGAGGCGGAGAATCTTGGCTTCCCGCTCTTTGAGCGTGGAAAGGGCGTCCTCAACTGTTTCCTTGAGGGCGTGTTGGTAGGCTTCGTCTTCAGGGCCCGGAGAGTACTGATCCGGCAGATAGTCCAGCAGGCGGTTGTCCTCGCCGGGAGTTACCGGGGCATCCAGAGACAGGTGGGATTGGGAGATGGCCAGAGTCCGCTCCACCTCTTCCCTGGAGATCTCCAACTCCTCCGCAATCTCTTCCACAGTCGGCTCACGGCCCAGTTCCTGGAGTAGAGTAGAACTCCTGCGGCCGATCCGATGGAGGGCACCGGCCCGGTTCAGGGGGACTCTTACGATCCGACTCTGCTCCGCCAGCGCTTGGAGGATGGCTTGGCGGATCCACCAAACCGCGTAACTGATGAATTTGATCCCTTTGGTCTCGTCGAATTTATGCGCAGCCCGGATCAGGCCCAGGTTTCCTTCGTTGATCAGGTCCGGGAGGGGGACCCCTTGATTCTGATACTTCTTGGCCACCGATACCACGAACCGGAGATTGGATCGGACCAGTTTGTTGAGGGCCGCCTCCTCACCCTTCCGGATCTCTATCGCGAGCCGGACCTCCTCATCCCTGTCGATGAGGGGGTAGGCGCTGATCTCCTTTAGGTACTGGTCCAGAGACCCCTCTCGGAATTGTCCTCGTTTGGAGGGGAATTTCATTCTCTCGAACCTCGTGAGCGATGGGGCAAAGGGGCCTCAGAATGAACGGAGTGAGGAAATAAAACTGGAACCCGAGTGTCGGCGCAACTCCATCCGCGATTTACCGGTGGGCGTCCACGGACGCGCTGGCCTACTCGATCCCATCGAACCCGACGCAACCAGCCACCGGAAATGCCTTCCTCGGCTTCCACTGAAAGGTAAACCATCCAGGGATGGCCTTTGATGTCGTCCCGCCCGATAAAGCCGTAATACCGCGAGTCTTCGCTGTTGTCCCGATTATCCCCCAACACGAAGAACCGCTCCACCGGCACGGCCAATGGGCCCCAGTTGTCCCGAGAGGGTGCGTAACCGCCCCGAGGTTGGGCTGCAGCCAAAAAATCGGATTGCCACTTCATCTTCGGATGGATGGCGTCTCCCCTCACATCCAGGTGCCGCGCATAGGCCTCCTCTTGAGGGACCCCATTCACCAAAAGCGTTTTTTGCCGCATCTCCAGCGTGTCACCGGGAATACCCACCACCCGCTTCACATAGATTCGGCCGCGGTCATGAGGCGGACGAAACACCACAACCTCACCCCGAGCCGGATCGCGGAATGCTGGAAACCGAGCTTTCGTGCCCGGGATCTCGGCACCATAGAGTGCCTTGTTTACGAAGAGGAAGTCCCCCACCAGGAGAGTCCCTTCCATGGAAGAGGTAGGGATCGTGAAGGCCTCCAGAACAAAGCCCCGGACCAGAAGGAAGAGGAGGAGGGTGAACACGGCGAAGCGGAGCCAGTCCCTAAAGATGCGCCAGCTGGAGGAGATGATCTGCATATGGGGAACCGAACCGGGCGGGGTTCAGTCTTTCTCGATCCTCACAGGGTTATCGGGTCAACCGTCTTTCTGAGCCGGAGGAAAGATACACAGACGCACAGCTTCCGTTCCCAATCCTGCCAGAGCCGGTCGGTCAAAACCATGCAATGACAAACACGAGGGCCACCAGCACAGCCATCAGGACCGTATAAAACAGCCATAACTTCACCAAGCTCAGACCTGGATGGACCCGCTTGGCCAGGAGCGCCAGGTGGAACCCGGTTCCGGAGGAAGCGGCCATCCATACTCCCGACAATAACAGCCACGTGAGGGTATCCATCAAACCTCCGGGTTTCCTTCCGACAGAGAGTGGCCTAACGTTGGATCAGGAGCTCAAGGAAGACAATCCCCTGGGCGCGACGATCCGGTCACCTGTTTCGGACGGAACCATGTCATCCCGAACCCCCTTCCGTTCCCCTCTCTCCGTACTGGCCCTCGCCGTCATGGCAGCCGTAGCCATCGCTTTTGCCTCCCGGGGTTCCAACCGACCCGACCGCGACGGGGGTGCCTTTCCGCCCGAATGTGCGGGCCTGACGGGGGAGGAGTGTAGGGCCCTGCGGAGTTCAGATACCGTTCGACAACTGGAGAAGCCGGAAGAAACCGTCCTTGCCGCCCTGGATGTCTGCAGAGACGTGGGATACCTCTGCGCAGAGGTGGACGCCACCGGGAGCCTCAGAATCCTGCGTTGGCCACACGAGACGCCCATCATCAGGGTTTGGGTCCCTGAGCCACCCGGTCTCCCATCCGGCCTCGCCCGAGACCTTCAGAACGCTGCGGCACGCGGTGTCCGGGCCTGGCATGGGCATCCCCTCCCTCTGTCTGTTCGGACCCGGGCCACCGGGGAGCCCCCAGACGTGACCGTGGAGTGGGCCCAAACAGTGGAAGACGGCCGATTGGGCCGGGCCGAAGTGGAGTGGGTCCGAAACGGGACCGAGGTCCAGGTTCACGTCGTAGGATTCACCATCGCTACCCATGCGCCCGGGGGGACCGGGTCAACGTTGACTCCCCGGCAGATCGAGCTGGTCGCGGCCCACGAGATGGGCCATGCGCTCGGCCTTCCCCACAGCGACGACGTCCGAGACGTGATGTTTCCCACCAACACGGCCACGCGCCTTACCGCCAGGGATTTCCGGACCGTGGAATCCCTTTACTCTCTACCCATAGGGGCTGAAGTTCGCCGATAGCAGACCAGGCCGCGTCCACTCAACTCCGGCTGCCGGTTCAATCCTCTCGAACCAAACCGTACCGTTCGATCTTTTTGTAGAGATTCGACCGCGGCATATCTACGCTCCGAGCCGTCTCGGACACGTTCCAGTCGTGTTCCCGGAGCTTCTGGAGGAGATAAGCCCGCTCTGCGTGTTCCTTGAACTCTGCAAAACTTCCGGCTTGGAAGAGTTCGGCTCCAATCCCGCCCCCGGGTTCTCCTCCAGAAACGAGGAACTCCACATCGTCAGCCCCGATTACCGTCCCTGCGGAGAGGATCAGAAGCCTCTCAACCGTGTTCCTGAGCTCCCGAACGTTCCCGGGCCAGTCCAACGCCTGGAGGCGGTCAACGGCGGTATGAGAGATTTCCCGAGGTGTCACTCGATCGTTCTCCTCCAGGAGGTCCACAAAGTGCTGGACCAACATCGGGATGTCCTCACGCCGCTCCCTGAGGGGGGGGATCTCGATGGGGACGACGTTCAACCGATAGTAGAGGTCCTCACGGAATCGGCCTTCCCGAATCTCGACCTCCAGGTCTTTGTTGGTAGCCGCCACGACTCGGACGTCCACCTCGACCGGTTTCGAGCTACCGACCCGGGTCACGACGCCCTGCTCCAGGGCCCGAAGGACCTTTGCCTGGGCCGAAAGGGACATATCCCCCACCTCGTCCAGGAAGAGTGTGCCTCCATGGGCCTGCTCGAACTTTCCGGCCCGATCTGCAACCGCCCCGGTGAAGGACCCTTTCATGTGGCCGAACAGCTCGGATTCAATAAGCTCTGAGGGAATGGCCGCGCAGTTTACTTCCACGAAGGGCTCTTCCGCCCTGCCCGAGAGCCGGTGGATGGCCCGAGCTACCAGCTCTTTTCCAGTGCCGTTCTCACCGGTGATAAGAACCCTGGCATCCGTGCTCCCCACCCGCTCGGTCCGTTCCAGGACCTGTCGAATCTGGAAGGAGGAGCCCACGATCTCGTGGCGGCTCTCTACCTGACTGAGGAGTCTCTCGACGCTGGCCGATAAACCCTTGACCTCCAAGGCGTTTCTTAGTGTGACCAGAAGTCGGTCGGTGTCCAGGGGTTTTTCCAGGAAATCGTAAGCCCCCTTTCGGGTGGCATCCACGGCGGTGTCGATCGTCCCATGCCCGCTGATCATGATCACGAGCGCCTGCGGGTCCTCGGATCGTAACCTGTCGAGAACCTCCAGACCGTCCATCCCTGGCATCTTCACATCCAGGAAGGTCACGTCGGAAGGGGAAGCCTCCGCCATCGCCAGGGCATCCGGTCCGTTCCGTGCGACGCGAACATCGTGGCCTTCGTATTCGAATACCTGCTTGAGAGCGTCGCCGATTGACTCTTCGTCGTCGACAATAAGGATTTCAGCCATGGCAGCCTGGCCGTCAGGGGTCGCGGGATAGGAAAAGGCTGTCGGCCAGAATGTAGGCCGAGGACAGACCCGGGGGTAGCCGGACGAGAAGAGCCTCCGGGGGAAGCCCCGGCCGGTCTTTCCTGCCCATGGCCAGGAGAATCTCGGGAACAAGTCTTCCAGGCAAAGGAATCCGGGATGCTTCCAGCCGGTGAACCAGAAGCACAGCTGTTCCGTTCCCGAAAGGCATCATGGCGGCTTGAACGGTCACGTCGAGCGTGTCCGGTAGGATCCCCAGAATGGGCCCCAGGTCCGGAAGATCCGGAAAGGAGGTCAGCGCCACCCTGGACCGGAAGTGGACCCTCCCATCTTTGAAGGTCACCTCAGGGTCCACCACACCGACCGGCATGAGCTCGGGAGCTGAATAACGCAGCACTGAGGTGAGTTCATCTGCTCCCAAAACCAGTTGGCTCGGGCCTTCTTCCCTTCGGAAGAGCTGGACCCTGGCCAGAACCGAATCAGCCAACTCCGGAGTGGCTACCGTTCCCTGGGCTCCTCCTCTGCCATCAAGACCCAGCCACTCATGGACCCTGGGAAACACCTGGGGCCCCCAACGCCACCCGGCGTAGGCGGCCAGCACCAACGAAAGCAGGACAAGGAACTTTCTGAAGATCTTTCCGAGCCGATCGAACATGAGCGATGTCGCTTTATCCTCTGGGGCTCTTCAAGAGGAAGCTGGAAAGGACCTCGTAGCGGGGCCCGGATGGGGAGAGGTGACTCTCCATGAGGTCGACCTTGCGAACCTTCACCTCGCTCCCATAGGTCATCTCCGACGCCAACTTATCCAACCCTCGAAAGGCGCCCGCACCATCGTCAGCCTTGGCCCTCCCCAGCGTGAAATGAGGATGGAACGCTCTCGTCTCCCGATCGAAGCCCTGCTCCGAGAGAGCCCATTCGATATCCTGTTTCAGGCACCTCAAGGCCGGAGAAGGCTCCACTCCGACCCAAAGGACCCGGGGCCGTCGGATCGTGGGAAACGCCCCGAAACCCCCAATATCCATGGAAAAGGTTTCGGTGGTACCCGCAACCCTGACCAGGGCCTCATGAATGCCGGGAGCGGACTCGGGCCTCACCTCACCGAGAAACTTCAATGTGAGGTGGAAGAGGTCCGAGCTTACCCACCTCATGGGATAGTCCCGCTCCCGGAAGGCCTTCGCCGACCTGTGGATCTTTTCCCGTTCTCTTTTCGGAATATTGATTGCGATGAAAAGGCGCATGGATCTCCTGGATGGTTACATCCTTGCCCAACTTGGCCGCCGGGAGCCCGCCGGAACTCCGCGGAGAGTCCGCGGAAAGTCCACGGTGGGCGACCTGTCCTCCAACCCGGTTCGATGAAGCTCCCTACCTGGGGACTCCTGGTCAACCTCACAGGGTTCCGAAGGCCCTCCGCCCTGACCGGAGCCAAACGTTTCTGCCCGGATCCCCGGGTCACCCACCCGCCTTTCCATCCCTCCCCAGGCTCGGAGGTAGCTCGGCCCGTGCTCCCGGCTTGCCCTCCACCAGATTGTGGTACATGCGGGTGGTGGGGTAGGCGAAGTCAATCTCCGAAGCTTCGCCAAAGGCGTCGAGTACCGCTTCCCAGATCTGCTCGGCCCGGCCCCGCTTTTCTCTGGCGCGACAGATGAAACGGAGGGTGAGGAGAACGCCTGAATCTTCCACGGAGGTGTATACCTTCGGCGTGAGCTTCCTGAAGTGGATGAGGAACTTCTTCGTGGCGGTTCTCATGGCCCGCTCGGCTTCCTTCACCGTCTCCCCCACCTGCTCGTCCAGAATGCCCTGAAGGACCTGTTTGGCTTTTCTCCAATCGCTCTCGAAAGTCACCAGGACCGGGACCTCATTCCAGATGAATTCGAACTGGGCTGTGTAGTTGAAGAGGGGCTCGGTGAAAACCACTAGGTTCGGGACGTGAATGATCCTCCCCGTACTCTGGTCTGCGTCAACCCAGTTCCCGATCTCCAGAAGGGTGAACTGAAAGAGGCGAAGATCAACCACGTCGCCCGCCCGGGTCCCGACCTGAACCCGATCACCGAGTTGAAACGGACGGCGCCAGAGTATGAAGATCCACCCGGCCATGCTGGCTACCACGTCCTTCAGCGCAATCGCGACACCTGCAGAGAGGAGACCCAAGAAGGTTCCCAGGGACCGGAGCCCGTCCAACCAAATGGTGCCCACCAGGAGGAGGGAGAGGAGGAGTGCCACATAGGAGGAACTCTTGGACCACTGGTAGACGATCCTGGGATCTTCCACCCTCCGGTCGACAACCCGCAGGATGATTCGGCGGAGGCCATATATGACAACGACGGTAAGGAGAGAGAAGAGAACGTTGTTCTGGGTAGCCGGGCCCATGCCCGTGACTCCCTCCACCCAACCCCGAACGCCCATTTCGAAGTTGTTGATCACGCCCTCGCTCTGGGATGAGAGGGTGGAATCCGCTTCCTGAGGGGAGAGCATTCTCATGTCCTGGGTCAGCTCCCGTGGAAAGAAGGGACTTCGTGACCTCCACTCCTACACTCTTGCCTTCAGCTCCGATCCGCCAGGTCGGGGGGATCTGGGGCCCGGGAGACATTAACTTCGACTCTTCCGCGGCGAGGGGCCCCACCTCGGGTTCTCTGGGTGGTGATGATGACCACTGCAGAGAGGATCACAAAAGCGGCCAGCCCTGTCCTCGGAGATAAGGGCTCCCCGGCCAGAGCCCAGCCCAAAAAGAGGGCCACCGCGGGGTTCACATAGGCGTAAGTGGACGCCACGGCCGGCGTGGTATTCCTCAGGAGCCAGATATAGGAGGTGAACCCGATAAGGGACCCGAACACGACCAGGTAGAAGAACGCCGCGACGGAGCCTGTCGAGATACCGGCGGGATCAAACGTGGCCGCCTCACCCCGGATCAGGCCCAGTAGAAGGAGCGCCCCGCCTCCAGCCACCATTTGCACGCCGTTCCCCAGCGCGGCGGATGCGGGACGGGCGCCATACCGAGCCACCAAGGAACCGGCAGACCAACACGCAGCTCCTCCAAGAACAAGGAACCCTCCCAGAAGATCCTGAGCGCCGGCCATGCCGATCTCCGAACCCGTCACCAGGAGCCCCACGCCGGCGAACCCCCAAAGGATCCCGAAAGTGAGGCCGATACCCGGAGGGCTCCCCCTCCCTGAAAGCCAATCCTGAAGGACGATCCAAAAGGGCACCGTGGCTACCAGGAGCGCTACCATCCCCGATGGGACGAATTGTTCTGCCCAGACCACCGCCCCGTTCCCCCCAAGAAACATGAGGATGCCCGAAATGGCGCTGGTCTTCCACAGGGTCCCCGTAAATCGGTGGGGACCCCTCCAACGGGACCATAGAAGAAGTACCCCGCCGGCCACCAGGAACCGTACCCCGGCCATGAGGAAGGGGGGTAGGGTCTCGATGGCAATGCGGATGCCCAGATAGGTCGATCCCCAGATGAAATAGACCGCCGCCAGGGCCGGTACGAGTTTCCATCCCCTCCCGCGAGCAGGAGAAGGGTTCATGGAGGGTGTTCCTGTTCTCTCTCGGCCCCGGGGGGGCATTCAAAGGGGAGAAGCCCGGTCCATGCTCCGATATTGTATGGTTTCGGCCACATGGGCCGGTCCAATCTCGCCTGAGCCGTCGAGATCCGCCACGGTACGGGCCACCTTCAATATCCGGTGGTAAGCCCGTGCTGAGAGCCCCAAACGATCCAGGGCCTTTTGCAGAAGGCGGGCGACCTCAGGTGAGGCCGAACAGAAACGCCGTATCTCTCCGGGTCCCATCTGTCCATTACAGTGAATCCCCTCGCATGACCGGAAACGGTCGCCTTGAACGGACCTGGCCCGCAGCACCCTGTTCAGGACTCCCGGGCTCTCCTTTTCGATCGTCTGGTGTGAGAGCTCCTGAAAGGGCACCCGGCCCACGGGCACATGAAGATCGATGCGGTCCAAAAGCGGCCCCGAGACACGGCTCCGATACCGGGTCACCAGTGAAGGATCGCAGATACATCGATCCTCCCCATCGCCATAGAACCCACAGGGACACGGGTTCATGGCCGCCACCAGAACGAACCTGGATGGGAAACGGAGGGACACCCGGGCCCGGGCCAAGACGACAATCCCGTCCTCCAAGGGTTGTCGAAGGGCTTCAAGGACGTTTCGCCGGTATTCAGGGAGTTCGTCCAGGAACAGGATCCCGTTGTGGGCCAGGCTCACCTCCCCCGGCCGTGGGATCCCGCCACCCCCTACCAAGCCCGCGTCGCTCACGGTGTGGTGGGGGGCCCTGAAGGGCCGGCGCCGAAGCAGAGGCTCCTTGGCGGAGAGGATCCCTGAGACGGAGTGGATTCGGGTGGTTTCCAGAGCCTCCTGGAGGGAAAGCGGTGGGAGAATCCCCGGAAGTCGCCGGGCCAACATGGTCTTTCCCGCCCCGGGAGGACCCAGGAGAAGGAGATTGTGACCTCCTGCCGCGGCCACCTCCAATGCCCGCTTCGCCTGCCCCTGGCCACGCACCTCTCCGAGGTCGCCCGCCTCACTGCTTCCTCCGGCCAGGAGGTCGATGGCTTGTACCTTCGTTGGGAGGATCTCCTCTTCGCCACGCAGGTGGCGGACCACGGCAAGGAGGGAATCAGCTCCCAGGATCTCCAGCCCTTCAACCACCGCTCCCTCGGCCGCGTTCCCTTTGGGAAGAACCAGGGCCCGGACCCCCGCCTGTCGGCACCCCTCAGCCATGGAGAGAACCCCTTTGGCGGGCCGGAGAACCCCGTCCAGACCCAGCTCTCCTACGAAGGCGGTGCGGGCAAAGGCATTTTGGGAAACCTGACCGGCCCCAGCCAACAGCCCCAGGGCCAGGGGCAGGTCCAGAGCGCTCCCTTCCTTCCGAATATCGGCAGGAGCGAGGTTCACGGTGATCTTTTGGGGCGGAATTGAAAACCCCGAGTTCTGCAGCGCGGCCCACACCCGATCCCGTCCCTCCCGAACCGCCCCTTCGGCCAACCCCACTACCGAGAGGGAGGGAAGCCCGACTCCGAAATCCACCTCTACTCTCACCAGGTAGCTCTCGATGCCCCGAAGGGCTGGCGCCAACAGCTGTGCCAACATGTTTCGGACCGCTCCTCTCCTCTCCCACTCGCCTGGGCCTTGCCTTCATCCTCCACTCTGCCGAAAGTCCTGACCCAACAAAGGACCCCGAACCGGGCGGGACCATGGAGGACCGGGCTCAAGAATCCCGAAAACAGGACGTGGGGAGTCGGACCGACCAATGATGCAATTGGCCCTCGTGGACTTCGACGACACCCTGGTAGAGACGGCACCGGCTTTCCAGCAAGCGAGGGAGGCACTCTTCGTCTTCCTGGAAGCGGAGGGGTTTTCCAGAGAGGTCGCCCATCGGATCCACTACCATGAGGTGGACCCGGAACTCCTCATTGAACATGGGATGGGCCCCTTTCGGATGGCGCCATCGTTCAGGGAAACCTATCTGCGGGTCTGTCGTGAAGGTGGAGAGAGGCCTGATCCTTCACTGGCCGACAGGTGTGCCGAGCTCGGCCGGGATTTCCTCGGAAAACCCCAGGTCATGGAACGGAGCCTGGAAGCCCTCGAGACCTTGGCCGAGATGGTGCCCACCGTTCTGTTCTCACAAGCGGCCCAGAAGGAGTACCAGCTCGAAAGGATCAGGGATTCAGGTGTCACCCGCATACTCTCCGAGGACCGGATCAGGATCACTTGGCAAAAGACACCCGAGACGTTCCGTGAGGCTCTTCATCACTTCGGAGTAAAGGATCCGGCCCGGGCAACCATGATCGGGAACAGCCTTCGAAGCGATATCAATCCAGCCCTCATCGTCGGAGCCGGAGCGGTCCTGGTGGAACCCTACGAGATGTGGGATTACGACTGTGTGCCCCCGTTCTCAGAGAACTTCCTCCGTTTCCCCACCTTCCACGATGCCGTGGAGTTCCTCAGGAATAAGACCAGAAGTCTCGACACTTGAGCCCTTCCGTGCCCTCAGTCCCCTCCCAAATCGGATCCATCTCTCCCCTGAAGAAACTCCTGCTCATTCAAGGCCGATGACCATACCCGGGAGGGAGCGCTTGCCCCTCGCCGGTGCGCTCCGCCCCTCGGACGTTGCCACCCATGGAAAGAGCGTTAGTTTTCCTCGGCTCTCGATGAATATCCCCGGACATCGTTCTCGGGTGATGGAGCCGGTCGCTGGGTGGTCGAGCTGGGCATGGTTATTGCCTCCTCCCACGCCAAATAAAACTGACCCAAGACGCTTTGAAACGACCCTAGTTTACGACGCATATTTTCGGCGTTTATTCACGACGCTGGCACCTGTACTCCCCGACCCGGAGTTGACGCATGAAGGTTGCGGTCCTGAGGGAAGCCGATCCGAACGAGACCCGTGTGGGGCTGGTTCCGGATGGAGTGAAGTTCCTCAAGAAGAAGGAAATCGAGGTTGTAGTGGAGAAGGATGCAGGCCTGAGAGCCGGTTTTCCCGATGCCGAGTATGAAGCTCTTGGTGCCACAGTCGCCCTGGATGCTTCGGCCGCCCTCTCCGGCGCTGAGGTTGTGCTGAAGGTCCAACCGCCGGCAGTAGAGGAGATAGGGATCTTCGCCAAGGGACAGGTCCTGGTGAGCTCACTTCAGCCAACCATGAATCTCGAGATCGTAAGAGCTCTCCGTGACGCCGGAGTCACGATGATGGCCATGGAGCTCATGCCCCGGATCACCCGGGCCCAATCCATGGACATCCTCTCCTCCCAGGCCACCGTGGCCGGTTATAAAGCGGTACTCCTCGGCGCCAACGCAATCGGGAAATTCTTACCCATGCTTACCACTGCAGCCGGCACGGTTCGTCCGGCCAAGACGCTCACTCTGGGCGCCGGGGTCGCCGGACTTCAGGTCCTGGCCACCTTCCGCCGTCTGGGTGCAGTCATGGAGGCCTTCGACGTCCGCCCAGCGGTAAAAGAGCAGTGCGAGAGTCTGGGTGCCAAGTTCCTGGAGTTGGACGTTGGGGACATGGAGGACGAGGGAGGATACGCGAAAGAACTTTCGGAAGACCAACATGAGCGGGAGCTCCAGCTCATCGCCGACTCCGTAGTGGACAAGGATATCGTCATCACCACGGCCCAGATCCCAGGCCGCCAGGCCCCTATTCTCATCACGAAAGCGATGGTCGAAAGTATGACACCCGGTTCAGCCATTGTGGACCTGGCGGCAGAGACGGGTGGAAACTGTGAGCTCACCCAGGCGGGGGAGACCGTCGAACACAACGGCGTGAAGATCCTCGGTCCTGTGAACCTGGCGGCGACCATGCCTTTCCACGCCAGCATGATGTTCTCGAAGAACCTCGTCACCTTTGTCATGGAAATGGTGAACAAAGAGGACGGCTCTTTGAATCTGGACTTTGAGAACGAGACCATATCAGGCACCTGCGTGACGTTCAACAACGAGGTCCGGCACGGACCGACCAAGGAAGCTTTGGGTTGAGGAAAGTGTTCCATTCGCCATCGAAACCTCGACTCTTCACTGCGGGAGATTCTTGAATGGACAGTATGCCGATCATGTTGGTGGGCCTGTATGTCTTCATCCTGGCGACCCTTGCCGGGAAGGAGGTCATCACCAAGGTGCCCCCAACCCTCCATACGCCCCTCATGTCCGGCGCCAACGCCATCTCCGGCATCGCCATCATCGGGGGCCTCGTCATTTCGGCGAAGGCCGACATGGCAGGTGAACCAATCGTCGCCATCCTGGGCCTGGTCGCCATCATCTTCGCCACCATCAACGTGGTAGGAGGATTCATGGTGACGGACCGGATGCTCGAGATGTTCAAAAAGAAATAAGGTCCGGCTGATGTGCTCCGGATTTCCTGAGACTATGAACACAAGAACGAGGAACCTTCTGTGAATTTCTTTGCGGATCTGGCCTACCTGATATCGGCCTTCCTCTTCGTCGCCGGCCTGAAGCAGCTTTCCTCTCCGGCTACGGCTCGAAAAGGGAACCAAATGGCGGCTGCCGCCATGCTTATCGCCATCGTGGTGACCCTGGTTGAGACAGAGATCCTCACATGGACCTGGATCGCCACGGGGATCATCATCGGCTCCCTGATAGGGGCCGTGGCGGCTCGGCAGGTGAAGATGACGGCCATGCCCGAGATGGTGGGCATCTTCAACGGTTTCGGCGGCGGAGCTTCGGCTCTGGTGGCCGGCGCGGAGTTTATGAACCTCCAGCAAGCCGGGGTCATCCCCCCGGGGCCCGGTTCCACCATCATGCTGGCCATGCTCATCGGTGCGGTGACCTTCTCGGGGAGCGCGGTGGCCTTCGGGAAGCTGGCCGGCTACATCACCGGGAACCCGGTAACCAACAATTTTCTGCGCTTCCTGAATGCCGTCCTGTTCCTGTTCGTCGTGGGAGCCGGGATCTACATGGTGGTTCAGAACCCTGACATGACGCTCTTCCTGGTCTTCATCGGCGCGTCGCTCCTCCTGGGCGTACTCCTGGTGAACGCCATCGGCGGGGCCGACATGCCGGTGGCCATCTCCCTGCTGAACTCCTACTCGGGGCTGGCCGCCTCCATGGCCGGGTTCATCCTGGGCAACATGATCCTCATTATCTCTGGCGCCCTGGTGGGGGCTTCGGGGCTGATTCTCACCAACATCATGTGCAAGGCCATGAACCGATCCCTGGCCAACGTCGTCTTCGGTGGATTCGGGACCGAGGGTGCGACGGCTGCCCAGATCGGCGCTGGAGACAAAACGGCCCGTTCAGTCGATGCCGAGGGAGCCGCCATGATCCTCGGCTACGCCCAGTCGGTGATCATCGTCCCTGGGTACGGGTTGGCCGTGGCACAGGCCCAACACGACCTGAAGAAGCTCTGCGACCTCCTGGAGGAGCGAGGGGTCGACATCAAGTTCGGCGTGCACCCTGTGGCCGGTCGCATGCCCGGGCATATGAACGTGCTTCTGGCGGAGGCCGACGTTCCCTACGACCAGCTCTATGACGAGGAAGAGATCAACGACCAGTTCAAGGATACGGACGTCGCTCTCATTGTAGGCGCCAACGACGTGGTAAACCCGGAGGCCCGGAATCCTGAGAGCGTCATCGCCGGCATGCCCATCATGGACGTGGACTATGCCAAGAACGTCATCATCATGAAGCGGAGTCTGAGCCCGGGCTTCGCCGGCATCGACAACCCCCTCTTCTACATGGAAAAAAGCATGATGTTCTTCGGCAGCGCCAAGCCCTCCATGCAGGATCTGGTGAAAGAAGTCCGAGAACTCGACTGATCCATGGCCGGGCCTGAAGGCCCGACGTTGGCGGACCTTATCCCCTCCAGAGGCTCATCCTCTGGAGGGGGTTTTTCTGTGGAATCAATCGCCCTAAAATGCGGGTTACCAGTTGAGGCCATCGGAGATTACGGAGGGGTGAGTCATGCGAAACCCATCGGCAGCCGTAGAACAGCACCTGAGAAAGATGGGTTTGGTCTGCTCTGCCATCTTGTCGGGCGTGGTGGTCTTCAGCGCCGTGGTTTGGTACCTCGTCAACCGTGGTGGATTCACGTCTCCAGAAGGACTCCCCAACTACCTGGCGACCCTGTTCAACCTGGTGGCCTTCGTAGCCTTGCTGAAAGCACATTTCCTGCCCCGGCTCTTCCCGCCTCCGCCCGCCGGGGCATCGGAGGAGGCCCTCCTCACAAGGCACGGGAGGAATACCATCCTGGGTTTCGCGCTCAGAGAGGGCGCTGGTTTCATCGCTTTGGTAGGCGTCCTCTTGACAGGTCGGCAGGCCGGGGGCTTCGCTTTGGCTGGATTGGCCATCATCGCCATGGTTTTTGCATGGCCCCGTCTGGATCAACTCGAGGGCTGAATCTCGGACCACCCTCCGGGACGAATCAGGAGACAGTCCGGGCTACTCCTGTCAGCAGCTCCCAACACCTTTCCAAATGGTCCCACCGGGTCCTGAGGTTCCCGATGGCAATCCGTAGGCAAACCCGCCCGTTCAGGACCGTGTGAGAGAGGAAAAACTCTCCTGACTCGTTCACCCGGTCCATGATCAATCGGTTCAAACGATCCTGATCATCCCCCGAGGTCCCCGCAGGAGTATAGCGAAGAACCACGGTACTGAAGGGGACCGGTGCCACTCGATCCCAATCGGGGGCAGCATCCACCCACGCTGCAACCTCCCGGGCCATCTCCACGTGTTGGCGGACCCGAGCCCGGATCCCCTCCGCCCCGAAATACCGAAGCACAAACCAGAGCTTCAGGGATCTGAACCGGCGACC
>JBDHGR010000003.1:0-27684 GCA_039589815.1 Gemmatimonadota bacterium
ATCGAGCAGTCGTCTTCGGGATCGACAGCGGTCTGCGTGTAGTCCTCCCAACGAAGCGTGTTGGTCTGGGCCCCCTGCCCCTCTACCAGCACCGTCTCCCCTAGTGTCATCTGGCCTAGTGGGTCATCGGCCAACCGACCCGTGAAGCGCTGCCCAGGAAAGACCGCCGGGCCACCATATGAGTAACCGAGGCCTATGTTCCCGAACCGGTCTACAGCCGGGCTGGCCATCCATCGGTAGTCCCCGCCCGGTGCATACGTCCCCTGTTGCCGGAGCCAGACAGACCTATCCGAGTCGACTCCGAATTCATACCAACGGACGCCCCCTCCACTTCCCTCCGTACTTACGGAATGCACCCCAACGATTGCCTCCCGATCCCCCAGATTCCGGTACACCAACCGAGCCATGATCTTGTCACCCTGGGAGTCCAACCGCTGGTCGGTGTCGGGCTGGGGCACACAACTGGTGAGCTGTCCGTCACACAAATAATGGTAGGGGGCAACGGGAATCTTCTCTGGGCCCAGGAGTTCCGTGTTGCCGGGGTCGTCCCAGTCCACTTTGACCTGCCACGCATAAACACCATCGTCCGAGAAGACGCTGTCCAACTGGGTCCCTCCTGTCGCCATCATGATGTTGGGAGCGCCAGCCGGCGGGAGGACCGTTCCATCTAAATCGGCGTTGTTGAGGAAGTTGACCCCGTCGATAACAAAGCACTGCTCAGTGGCCGGTTCCCCGGCCAACATTCTGGCCCTGTCCGCCACGCAGGCGTGCTTCTGAACGACATTGTCCCCCGTACTGGTGGGCACATAGTACCCGTCAGGCCAAACCGCCGGACGGGGGTAGTCCGGGAAGAGCGGACGCAGGAATTCATACCGATAGTAAGATCCCATGGGATCTGGACCCGTGCTTACGGCGTAACACATGGAAAACACGCCCTCTGGTACCGGTCCCGGTGGTCTTTCCCTTCTCTGGCGTTGAGAAGCGGAAAATTCAACCTCCGCACCAGGGTCAGGTGGAGTGTACGGTTCGGGGATGAAGAGATCGGCGGCTGGGCCGGGTTGCCCGGAGACCCCCGGAGGACTCAGATAGACCGAGTCCCCATCCACCCAAACCCCTGGTTGATCAGGGCGGGCTTCGCCGCGCCGAAAGATCGGCATGACAATCAACCAACGATCCGCAAGCTGATCGTAGCGCACTACCGCATCGCCATTGTTCCTCTCGTCACACGTACCGCCGAATCCATGAAAGACGGTGTTCGTGGGCACGGCGCCGTACAGCACCTGTCCAGTGGTGTCGAACCGCTCACCCCGCTTCGTGAAGATCGCCAACCGGGAATTCACAGTCTGTACGACATGGTCGGGACCAACGGCGAGGCTGTTGTCCGAGGGATTTCGAGACATGGAAGGCCCATGCGGCCCAAGAAACCCGAAACCCAGCCCGTCGAAACTCTCAGCCAGAACCGCCGGCGGCTTTTCGCCCTGAGAGGTTTGTTCGGCAGCAGCGGCTGTAAGGATCGGCGGCATGCGGGACTCTTCCCTCTGTCGCTCCAGGAATAAGAGCGTCAGGAAAACCCCCAGTAGTCCAAGAATCCCGATTAGCAGAACGTTGCGAAGGATACGGTCCATGGATCACGCCCTCTGTGAGGGATGTCGATGACAGAAGCGGAATCCATTGTACCCTCGTTTTCAACTTAAAGCCAAACGGTGAGACGGTATGAGGGTCCCCGTTGAAGATGAGATGGGCCCAGATCTACCTCACCGGCTCCGGGTGCAGGCTCACCGTCATCCCTTCGCTATTCAGCCTGGGATCGTTCCAATGACGACGCTCCCGCGGAACCGAGGGGCGTGAACGGTGGCTGCGGAAACCAACCTGAACCGGTGACCCACGAGATCTTCGCAGAAGAAACGTCTTCCCCCTACCGAACAAAACCCGAAACTGATACAATGGGAATCGCCTTCAGCCCCGATTCTCCGGATGCCATGCTCGATCGAATCACACCCGTTCGGATCCTCCTCCTGGCCGATTCCCACCTGGGCTTCGATTTACCTCTACGCCCCCGGGTGGACCGACGCCGAAGGGGCCACGACTTCTTGGCCAACCACGAGAAAGCCCTGGCTCCAGCCACGGGAGGAGAAGTTGACCTGGTGGTCCACGGAGGAGACATCTTCCACCGTCCCCGCGTGCCCCCTTCCCTGGTATTTCAGGCCTTCAACCCAATCCTCGAGATCGCCGAATCAGGGATTCCCGTCTTCGTGGTACCTGGGAACCATGAAAGATCACGGGTTCCTCACGGTCGATTCGCTACACACCCGCACCTCCACCTGTTTCACCGGCCCGGTACGGTCGTGGTCGGCGCGGGCCAGACCAGCGTTGCCATTTCAGGATTCCCCTACGAACGACGCAGGATCCGGGAGCGCTTCCCGCAGGTCCTGGAGGACACGGGTTGGCGGCGGAATGAAGCCGATCTGCGCCTTCTTTGTATGCACCACTGCGTGGAAGGGGCTGTGGTGGGACCCGCCGACTACACCTTCCGGAGCGCCCCGGATGTGATCCGGTGCGTGGATCTGCCTACGGGATTCGCCGCCGTGCTCTCGGGGCACATCCATCGCCACCAGGTCCTCCGCAGGGACCTCCAGGGGCGTGCACTATCTACGCCGGTGTTCTACCCGGGATCGGTGGAAAGAACGGCCTTCGCCGAGATGGATGAAGAAAAGGGTTACGTCCTTATGGAGGCAGCGCCGGGCGCCCAGGGGGGGAGAGTGGTCCGCCATGAGTTCGTTCGGTTGTCTGCCCGGCCCATGGTGGCGCAGGACCTCAAACCAACCACGGGTCTAGGCACAACCTGGGTTCGGGACGACCTAGAAGCCCAGCTCGATTCCACCCTGGCCGATGTCCCGAAGAACGCCGTGCTTCGGGCGCGGATCCACGGCCGCGTTCCTTCTGAGCTCCGCACCGTTGTCGCCGCAGACCACCTCCGCCGCCTGGCTCCGCGCGAGATGAACCTGGAAGTCATCCTGGTCGAGGACCGGACCAACCACCGGTCCGGCGATTCCACCCATCGTCAGCAGTCCGCCTCCAGAAGGAAGCGGAGGGCGGAAGCCCCCACTCCCGGGGCCCAGCTACAACTCTTGGACGATTAAGAAGAGGTTGTCCCTGGACCCTCTCACTTCCGGACGTACCAAGCGGGGACAGCTCGATGGCTGGAGAGTTCGATGCTCTCCGGACGGGATGCAAAAAACTCGTCGACCGCGAGCTCAGCACCGGGCCATTTGGGCGCCCGGTAGTCGTCGAATACCACCACGCCCCCCGGCGTCAGATTCTCGTAGAGGAGCTCGAGGCATTCCTTGTATGACGAATAGAGGTCGCAATCCAGGTGGACGAAGCAGAACCGGGTTTCGGCAAACCTCGGCAGGGTGTCAGAGAAGTAACCTTTGACGATCTCCCCACGAACGCCGAACAACCAGAAGAACCGCTCCAAGCGGGCCGGAGTGTCGGTGGCCAGGCGAAACTTCTTGCGAACCCGGGCCAGGAACCGAAGCGGGCCGAGATCGACTCGACCAACATCTTCCTCAGGAAAGCCCTCGTAGCTGTCGCAGGCAAAAACGGTTTTCTCTGGAGCCCGATCAGCCATGACCCGGGCAATCCACTGCAAGGACTTCCCCCGGTAGACCCCGCATTCGATGACGTCGCCCGGCAGATGGAGGGTTGATTCCAACAGTCCGATCATGGATTCAGATTGCCCGCGCACCCGGATCTGTTCCCAATAGGCGGTTCGCCCCTGGTCCGTTTTAAGGAGCTCATCGACCTCTGCATCGGCTTGGAGCCGTCTCTTCTCGTATCGTTTCATTGGTCACCGGATCGATGGCACGATGGCCAGTCGGGCCAGTGCCACGGCGAAGGCCAGCCGGAGGATCAACCCCCGTTGGGATCCGGCCCGGTCCGAACGATGAGAGGGGTCTCGGTGGGGCTTCATATCGGGACTCCCGAACATTGGGGAAACGTCCCTAGGTTGGGCCCAACAGGTCACCCTCGCAAGCCGCCGTGGGCATCGCCGTGGGCATCCTCGACCTTCGCAACACCGAGGCCTTCACCGGGAACGACGACCCCAATCCATACCCTTCGAGGTTGGAATCCTGCCTGCTGACGCGATGACAGCCTGGGATTACGGCGGGGGTGGACTTCTCAAGCCGTCTTGCCTGCGATTCTTTCGTCCAGAACCTTTCGGACCGCACGAGCAAGCTGCTCAGGCCCGAACGGCTTCTCGACCAACCTGATGCCACTTTCGGAAACGGCCTCCAACGCCCTCCCGCTGTGTCCACTCATGAAGAGGATCGCCGTCTCGGGGCTGATACGTTTTAGGCGCTGTGCCAACTCGTCGCCGGTCATAATTGGCATGACGACATCGGTGAGGAGGAGGTCAATGGATCCAGAGTGATCTCTGAGAATTCCCATAGCCTCCAGGGGTCCAGGCGCAGAGAGGACCGAATAGCCGGCGCGGTTGAGTATCGCGCAGGCCACATCCCGGACCCCGTCTTCATCTTCCACGATGAGAACGGTCTCGTTTCCCTGGGCGAACCGCCATCCCTCGAAGCCCTCTCCGGGGTCGGCAACGCTCTCCTTCCCCAACCTTTGTGCTGGAAAGAAGAGGCGAAACTCTGTGCCTTTCTCCACTTCCGAATCGACGAAAATGAAGCCACCGGATTGTTTTACGATCCCATGGACCATGGCGAGCCCAAGCCCGGAGCTGGGCCCAGTCTCCTTGGTGCTGAAGAAAGGCTCAAACACGGTGGGAAGATCTTCTTTCGGGATCCCGCACCCTGTATCTCGAACGGCAACCATCCCGTAACGGCCTGGTGGTAGGTTGTCGCCCCAGGCTGCCTTCGCCCCAACGTGATCGACGTTCTCCGTTACGAGAGTGAGAATCCCTCCTCGGGGCATGGCCTCGCTGGCGTTCAGAGCCAGGTTCAACAGGGCCCCTTCCAGCTGCCCTGGGTCGGCCTCGATGGATTCAACTAATGGATTGAAGCGTGTCTTCACCCGGATATGTTCCCCGACAACCCTCGAAAGCATTTGGGCGGCGGTGGCTATGAACTCATTCGGGTTTATGGAACACGGCCGCAACACCTGCCGCCGACCAAAGGCCAGAAGTTGACGAGTGAGATCGGCGGCTCGGTCCGCGGCTCTCTTCACATGTTCCAGTTCGGAGAAATCCGGGTCGGTCTCTCTCCTCCCCATCAGGAGGAGGTCGACATGGCCCGAAATGGTGGTCAAGAGGTTGTTGAAGTCGTGTGCCACCCCTCCGGCAAGGCGTCCCACCGCTTCCAGCTTTTGACTTTGTTGGAGTTTCTCTTCTGTCTCCACCAGGGCGGCTGTACGTTCGATGACTCGATTCTCCAGCTCCCGGTTGATGTCTTTGAGCTCCTCCTGGCTGTTTTCGAGCTTCACCACCATCTCGTTAAAAGCCCCGGCCAACACCCCGACCTCATCTCGGGTGGTTTCTGGAGCCCGGCGACTCAGGTCGCCGCCGGCGATGTCTTTGGCAACCGCCACAATGGCCCCAAGGGGGCGCGTTATGAGGGCGTTGAGCCCAGCCAGGATCGCTACCCCGGAAAGGAAGATCAGTCCGGCCAGGATCCCGACCAAACCTCGGGTCCGATTCACTTCTTCTCGAAGAGTAGCCTGTGAAAGAGACACCACCACTTCCCCAATTGTGTCCCCGCGTGAAAGGACCGCCTCTTTCACAGAGAGGAGAGCAAGCGCCTCTCCTTGGCGCGGTTCAGGACCCCCTACCTGTTCCCTTTCGTCCCGCGAAAGTTCAGCCAGGAGGCCTTCCTCGACTCCGTAGACGTCGACACGCACCACTTCATTCGTTTCCAGGGCCCCGGCGAGAGACCGTTCGATTTCCTGGGAATCGGAGAACATGATCCCAGCCTCCGAGGTGAACGCAGCCATGGCGGCTATGCTGTGTCCTCGTGCCAGCAGGGCCTCCGTCTCTCTCTGCTCGATAGCCCTCGGGAAATAGATGAAGACGAAAAGAGCGATGGCGCCGATGACGAGAACGAAGGGGACCAACAGTTTCCCTCCGACGGAGGTGGGTCGGTGGCGCTCAATCCAAGACTCCCGACCGTCACCAATCACGGGCCACCCCCAATGATCTGGGCCATTTTCAAGAGGGCGGGCCGGAAATCCGAACGTTCCGCAACGGCGGCATCGAGATTGATCAGGATTCGTGGGCGACCCCCCTGAACATCCAGGGACACAGCCAAACCTTCACGGGCATAATCTGGCACACCGGACAAGGTTAGGATCCCTTGGCGGCGGGTTTCTGCGGACAATCCCCGGAGGTCCACCCCCCGGACCGGGGCCACGTGAAGCAAGTCCACACCCGCCTCATCGAGGATTCGGCCGACGGTCTGCTCAGCCTTGACTTCGACGATGTCGACCGGATTGCCTCCGGCGTCCCGGAAATCTTCGGCCAGAACGGCTGTTGAGAACTCCTCCTTCGCTTCGACTGACACCGGGTAGGAGGCCTGAAACAGGATCCCGACCGTCAGCCCGCCCTCGGACCTGGCCTCGAATGCCCGGTCGAATTGGACGATTCGATAGAGCAGGGATGCCTGGGTTTCCATAGGTACAGGCATCTCCTGCGCCCGGGCAGAATCCAGGCCGAGGCTTGGAGCCAGGACGGCGAGCAGGATCGTCAACCCTCCGCGCCGAAGCCGCAACGACTGGAGCCTAGAACCTGGCACCGTTCCCATCGCCTTTCTATGTCCGTATCACGTCTCGAGCTTTTAGAATCGATATCCCAGTCCCAAGTGGACCGTCCTCCCCGTTTGAGTGATTCCGTCCTGAAGGTGCTCCCACCCTCCTGGAAGCCGGTACTGCTCATCAAAGACGTTCTTTACCGCGAGGGAACCTTCCACGCCGTTGAGCCACCCGTCTGTGCTGAGAATCAGGTTGGCCAGGAAGAACGACCCGGTCCGTGTCTCCTGAACCGTCCACCGGGAATGGTCGTAACGAACCTCTACCGCCGGCTTGAATCCCTTTACGGCCGGTGCCGAAACGGCGGCTCTGAATAGGTGTTTCGGGGAGTTCGAGAGCTCGAGGCCGGAATCGGTGTCTTCCGCCGCCGCGTAGCCGTACCCCAGACGCGCAGTCAAGCCATCGCGGCCTCTGAACAGGAACCCCAGTTCTGCTCCGCGGGACCGGGCGCTCGCCCGGTTTTCGAAGAACGTCTCCTCCGTTTCCTCGTCGTACCCTTCATCGATGAATCCGTCCAGCACTGTCCGAAAGACTGAGAAGGAGGTATAAAGGCCATCCGCCAGGCGTTGCTCGAGGACCGCTTCCAGCGTGGTGAGCCGTTCCGGTTCGAGCCCCTCCGGGAGCCGGTGGAAGCCCGGGTCCTCGTAGTACAGTTCGTATTGGTTTGGTGCCCGGAACGCAGTCCCATAGAGGAACTTGAGGGTTGAGCCGTCGTTCGGCTGTGCGACCAGAGCTGCTCGCGGGGAGAACTCGGCGGATCGGCTTCCGGACTTGTCGGCCCGAAGACCGAAAGTCACAAGGAATCTCCGGCCCAGGTGGATCTCATCCTGTAGGAATCCTGAATAGAGACTAAAAGGATGGCCAGAACTTCCCACGAGGCCGGAGTTGTCCCTGGAGACGTATTTGGTTCGTGACATCCTCCGCACCTCCCCACCGGCGATCAGCCTGTGACCACCTGATATGTCCCAGGTATGGCGGACCTCCGCCCCAGCCCATCGGGCAGTCGCCTCCTCAGCAAAAACCCCTCCGTCATCCGGATCGTAGGGATAGGAGCCTTCGAGCCCGTAATGATTCAGGAAACCCCTGAGATGCAGGGTACGTCCAGATCCAACCCTTCGCTCCCAACTGCCTTCGAGTGAATACCAGGTGTCCAGGCTGGACGATTCGACGTTGAAGAGGGTTTCCCACGGGGCAGTAGGGATCCCTTTTTCCCGGTGAGAGGCCAAGACCGAGACGGTGAGAGCACCTTGACGGGCGACGCCCCGAAACCCAAAACTCCGATCCCAATCGAGATTCCGTGCGAAGCCATCCTCACCGTCTTCTTCAAACTCGGGAAAATGGAGGGATTCCCCTTCGGACCGCATTCCGGACGCAAGGAGGAAAAGGTCAAGGCCGTTCGACCACTCCTTTCCGAAAGCAACTGATCCCCGAATCTCACCGAGAGTTCCGAATTGGCCCAAAACCCTACCGCCATTTATGTCCTTGCCGCGCTTGGTAATCAGGTTCACTACAGCGAACATGGCATTGCTGCCGTAGAGGGCAGAGCCAGGCCCTCTCACCACCTCCACCCGTTCAAAGGTTTCCAGAGGCACGGCAAGATCATTGCCTACGGGAACCGACCCAAAGTAAGGCTCATTCAGCGGGTTTCCGTCCAAGAGCAGGAGAATGCGGTTGTTCCATTCACCCGGCCGGGAAAACCCCCTTACGCCTGTATAGAGGTACTTGCGATCGTAGGTACTGTAGAATCCGGGCACCCCCGACAACAGCTCCCCCAACGTCTCGTATCCGAATCGCAGAATATCCTCGGCCGTCACCACGGTAATGGATGCCGGGGCATCCCTGCTCGTTTGCTCATGCCGGGCAGCGGCGCCGATGTTGAGGCCGAGGAGAGAGTCGAGGGATAGCGACAGTTTCTCCTCCGCGACCTGGGCTGGTAGGCCGGAAGGCACGAGGAGGAGGGCTAGGAGCAACCCCTGATTCAGTCGAAAGGACATTCTCAACACCCCGTTCCAGATGGGCCGAAAGATGAGATGTATACAAACATTTGTTCCCGTCTCCCGGAATTATTTACCCAGAATTCCGTTGGCCTTTCGGAGCTCGCCGTCACATCTCTTGGTGCTCCCAAGCGCGAAAAACCAAGCAGAGGCAGGCCATACGGGCTCCTCCGTCGGCCACCGATGAGATCTTGCGAGCCCCCGGGCCGTTCTTTGGTACCCCTGGTTTTGCAGGGTCCGAACCGTGGATGACCCGGTCCTGAAAGAGGACCCCCTCCAGATGGCCACGAAGAAAGCAGCGGCGTCCGACTCACGCTCTAAATCGTACGTTGGGGGGAACGGATCGGTGTTGAATCGGAGCTGTGTTGGACTAGCATGGGTTTTTGAGCCTCAGTAGTGTATTTTTCCATCCCGGGCGCGGTTTGGCGCAGTCAGGGCGGTTCGGCTGAGGAGCACAACTGCGTTTCGAGGGTTCATTGACCGACAGGAGACAACGATGCGCACGACCGGAACAGTCAAGTGGTTCAACGATCAGAAGGGATTCGGCTTCATCACCCGTGACGACGGTGAGAAGGATGTGTTTTGTCACCACAGCGCAATCCAAGGGTCCGGATTCAAGTCTCTGACCGAGGGCCAGAAAGTCGAGTTCGACGTGGTGGAAGGCCAAAAAGGTCCCGCCGCGGAGAATGTGGTGAAAATCGAAGACTGAGCCCGTCCCGGTCTCCAGTCGGTCCCCCCGGGTCGAAGCCCGGTTTTACGGTGCAAGGGGACGTCATCCAAAAGAGAGGGGGACGTTTGGCGAGGAAGCCCAATTACGGCCACGAAAAGCGACAAAGGGAAAAGAGGCAACAACAGAAGAAGGCCGAAAAGGCCGAGAAGAGAAGATTGAGAGCAGAGGCGGAGGCTGCAGGATCGCCTCCACCCGAGACCGACCGGGAAGCCGAGGAGAACGAATAGCCGGTTCCGGGACGAGAGGAGTCAGGCCGAGGACCCCCCGGTCGTGTGTAACTCAAAATGCCCCGAGGATCCGTGCGGAACAGGTTACCGCTAAGCACGGATTCTTTCTGCTGTGCCCCCCAACTCCAATCTTACGCAGCATGGCCGACCACCCCTCAAGGCTCCAGCGCCTCTTCGCGGGGTTGGAGCACCGCCGGTTGGAGCACCGTCGGTTGGAGCACCGTCGGTTGGAGCACCGCCGGTTGGAGCACCGCCGGTTGGAGCACCGCCGGTTGGAGCACCGTCGGTTGGAACGCCGCTGCGTGTTTCGTGCGTTGATCGGATATGTCTGCTGAGGCTAAACCCCCTGGTCGGGCCAGTCCTCTTTCGGAGGAGGAGAAAAACCAGTTCGCCGTGGCCGGTGAACAGGCCCGTAGGATTCTCAAGGCGGAACGGGTCGCCACCTTCAACGGTTGGACCATAGGTTTCTTCGCAGCCGTTACCCTTCTGTTATCCCTTTCCAGTCCCCTCACCGCCCTCCTGGGCCTCGGGATGGCTTTTGTTGCCTGGAACGAGTTCCGGGGACGGGCGATGATTCGCCGGTTGGATCCCCGGGGACCACAGCTGCTCGGTCGAAACCAACTGGGCCTCATGGCGCTTCTGATCGCCTACTGCCTCTGGAGGATCCTGCGAACGCCCACCCCGATCTCAGGGTTGGAAGAGCTGGAGGAAGTGCTGGGCCCGGTGGAGGGTTTCGTCAGGACTCTCGCCCTTACCTTCTACGGTTCCGTGATCGTACTCACTGCGGTCTTCCAGGGGCTCATGGCCAGGTTTTACTTCGCCCGCGTGGGGGTGATAGTGGCCTACCTCAAAGACACTCCGGCCTGGGTTGTGGACCTCCAGACCATGGGAAAGGAAGGGGTTCCCCGATAAACGCCGAAGCGTCACCTGGTGCGTGGACACCTGGGCCAGTTCCGTCTACGATTGTCATGCTTTGGATTCCAAAGGCCTAACCAGGGAGCCGACACAAACGTGACCGGGACCAGGCTGGTCCGAAAGGGATGGCTTCGAGCCCGCCGCAACGCTAGTCGGGCGAGAGGAGGGGTGCTCCGTCTCGCCGGGGACCAGCAGCTCAAAATCCTCCTCCTGGCAGCCATCGTCGGCGTGGTGGCTGGGCTGGGGGCCGTGGCGGTTAGGGAGTTGATCTCCCTGGGCCAATCGGCCTTTTGGGGTGGGAGGGGCGACATCCTCGAATCCGTGACCCTGGCCCCTTCCTGGAAGATCATTCTCATCCCCTGTCTGGGCGGGCTATTGGTTGGCCCACTCGTTTGGTTTCTGGCGCGGGATGCATCAGGTCATGGCGTCCCCGAGGTTGTCCAAGCTCTCCTCATGCGTGGCGGGCGAATCCGAGGGCGGGTAGCTGTGGTGAAAGGGGTGGCTTCCGCCCTCACACTGAGCTCCGGGGGGAGCGCGGGGCGCGAGGGTCCCATGATTCAGATCGGCGCATCCCTGGGTTCCGTCATCGCCCAGAGGGGGCGTCTGAGCGAGAACGGGGTCCGCACGCTGGTGGCCGCGGGGGCTGCCGGAGGATTGGCGGCCGCATTCAACGCACCCATTGCAGGCTCCCTTTTCGCCTTGGAGGTGGTCCTGGGTGATTTCGCCATTGCGTCCTTCTCGCCTGTGGTCATGGCCGGCGTTGCAGCCACCGTTGTATCCCGCGGCGTATATGGCGACGCCCAGGTCTTCGACATTCCTCAATACGCTCTCATGTCTGCAGGAGAGTTCGTCCCCTACGTCCTCCTCGGCCTTATTGCCGGCATCGTAGCGGTGGGGTTCACCCTATTTCTCTATAATCAGGAACGGACTTGGGAGCGTCTGTCACCCCCACCCTGGATCAAGCCGGCGGTGGGAGGGCTCTTGGTCGGGATGGTGGCTCTGGCCTTCCCCGAAATCCTCGGTATCGGTCACCTCGCCATGGACCGGATGCTGGAGGGGCAGGTGGGGCTTGGGCTTCTTCTGGCCCTGATGATCATGAAGATCGTGGCCACATCCCTCACCTTGGGGTCGGGGGGGTCGGGTGGCGTGTTTGTACCGTCCCTGTTTGTGGGGGCTGCCCTTGGTGGGGCCGTGGGGATCGCCGTGAGTCACTGGGCCCCTTTCCCCCACGGGGGCCCGGGTGCATATGCCCTGGTAGGCATGGGGGCGTTGGTGGCGGCCACTTCCCACGCCCCTCTCACGGGAATCGTGATCATGTTCGAGCTGACGGGAGATTACCAGATCATCCTCCCCGTCATGGTCGCCTGCATTCTATCCACGGTGGTCGCCTCATCTCTGAAGGAAGAGTCCATCTACACACAGAAACTCAAATGGAAGGGAATCTCTTTGCGGCAGGGACGGGAGGAGAACATCCTCCGCCACCTGAGAGTGGCGGACGTAGTGAGGGGGGAGTACCAATCCTTCAGTGAGAATGACACCCTTTCTGCGGTTCTTTCGGAGGCTGTCGGGAGTCCCCAGACCACGTTCCCCTTGGTGACACCGGAGGAGAAATATGCTGGAGTGATCCGTGTCCAAGATCTCCACCGGGCCTTGGAGGCTCGAGGTGAACTTGAGTCGGTGCTCGTGGCCGCCGACCTATCCACGTTGATCCCTGGAGTGAACAAGAATGCCACCCTGGAGCACGTTCTCGAGCTACTGAACCAGAGCGGAACAGACCTACTTCCGGTAGTCGATGAAGAGGAAGAACTGGTCGGAGTGGTGTTCGGCGGAGACGTGATGGAGCGTTACTCCCACGAACTCCAAAAACTCCGTTTGGCCTCTACCCTTTTACAGCGCCGAGCTTTCTCCATTCAGACGGAGGGAATAGAGCTGGGCCACGGAATGCGCCTGGCTGAGGTGGGCGTGCCTGAATCCTGCAGGGACCGCACCCTGCGGGAAGCCGAACTCCGCCTGCGTTTTAGCGTGGAGGTGCTCTACGTTCTCAAGGGGCCATATCGGGTTCGAAAGCTCGCTTCTCCGGATCTGAAGTTGGAGGCGGAAGATCGGATGGTGGTGATGGCGGAAGCGGAATCCCTGCTGAACTTCCCAGGATAAAGATCAGCCTTTTTCCCGAGACCCGAGGGTGCGCCGGGTTCCGGTCGCGGCCGGGCATCAAAACGGTTCTTGAGTCATCCGGCAACCTAACAGGGTTGCCCATGCGGCCTGTGAAGACCTACCTACCCCTCACGTTGACCTGCAACTCCAGATCCTGCCGCCGGTAAAGACAAAGCCCATCTACGTCTTCGCAGACGTAGTACAAGGCATAGGCCGGAAGTGTGATGGGACCAGATCCGGAGCGGTCCGGGGCCCGCACCTCTACCTCCACGATGCGTGGTTCCCCGCTTGTCGGTTCCGCCGGGAGGGGATGCGTCAGGTAATGCTGTTCCACTTCCCACCCTCGCGGTGGATCGAGCCAGAGCCCCAGCTCCTCAGCTTCGTTGTTCCAGTGAGACAGGTTCTCCTCCACCGGTTGGAACACGACATGGAAGCGGGCCGTAGCGCCGGGTTCGATTTCCGGGGGAACAGCGACCACCTCGATCCGGATGAACTCCCCTTCGTCCCTCAGGACTCGGCCCCTGGGATCCGGTTCCTCTTCAGGCCCTGAAGAAGGCATGAATTCTCTGGCCGGTTGTGCAAACTCCGCACCGCGGGGTTCGACCACGAGGGGGGATGGGGTCTCACCCTCCGCTTCGAGCTCGGCTCTCGCCGTGTTCACCCAGTCGTAGAACGAGTAGGGCTTATCTAGCCGGGGACCATATTGTTGGATACGCCGCCGGAAGATGTACTGGTTCGGATCGATCTCGAGAGCGGTGGCCCAGCCCCGCACCGCCTTATTGAAATCTCCTTCCTGGCGACGATCCGAGTCGTACCGCATGCGATAGGCCACTCCTGTTCTGAAGTGGGCCATTGCATCGTCGGCATTCGACCCGACCACGGTCGCATAGGCGTCGATGGCTTCATCCAGCTGCTCTTCTCCGCCCCAGACAGCGAGGGCGTCGGCATACTCCATCCATGCATCGGGATTCTCGAACCCCGACGAAGGCCTGAGAGAGTCGAGGTCTGGAGCTTTGGATCCGCCCCCCGCAAGTGTCTCAGGCGGTTCGAAGTCTCGGGTAAGAAAGGTGCGTTCTAGGAGGTCGACGTCACCCCGCGGAGGGTTGACCTGGCGAATGACTCCGTGCTCGTCGATGGCCAGCGTGATGGGGACGACCCGGACGCCCAGGAGGTTGTACGAATCCACCAGGATGGGCCATCCCATCTTCTTCCACTGCATGAACAGCCGGGCGCGATCGGGGTGCTGCTCCTGGATGATGCCGACCATCTGAAGCCTGCCGGCGTCCTGCAGGTCCTTCGTCGCTTCGTGCCACCCGGGCACGTGCACTCGGCATCCTGCTCACCAGGAAGCGAATATGTGAAGCAACGTCTTTTGGCCGCGAAAATCGACGAGGGACATCGGCTGATCGGACTCCAAGGATGGAAACGCGAATCCTGGAAATCGTTGACCCACCTGGAAATCAGCTTCCGCACGACGGTTTTGTGCACTCAGCGTGCTCACCCACGTTGCGCCGAAAACCAGGGCAAGAAAAAAGGCCGCCGGCATGCGGTGGTGATCCATTGGGAACTCCGTTCTCGAGGTAGCGCTGGATCTCATGAATAGGGCGGAATCCTCCTCGGCTCAAGGAGGTTGGTGTGCCGGCGGTTCCCCCCGGCCCCGAGCGGCACCCCAGGGTTTTCCTCTTCACTCACACTTTAGCGCCACTACCGGCTCGATGGAGGTAGCCCGCCGAGCCGGCAAGTAACTGGCCACCAGCACAACCGCTACCAGGAGAGCAACCAGGCCCCCAACGGTGGATGCGTATGGTACCTGCAGAAAGGCCAGCCAAGAGCGCATGACGAGCCCCGCCGCTGCCGAGATGGCCAAACCGATCAAGAGGCCCACCCCCGCCAGGACCAGGAAGGACCTCATGACTGTGCGGCGGATGGCGCCATGGCTGGCCCCCATGACCACCCGGACCCCGATCTCGAAGGTCCGCTGGGCGACCGAGTATGCCACCATGCCATAGAGTCCTACGACGGCCAACCCCAGTGCCAGTATGCCGAGGAGGCCGAGAGAGGCCGCCACCGTCCGGCTTTCTCGGAGCCAATCATCAACCATCCCATCCCCGCTGCGGACCCTCGAAAGGGGCACCCCGGCGTCGATCCGGCCCACGGCCTGCCGGACCGCCGGGACTACGCTCAGTGGGTCTCCCTCGGTGCGGGCCACCAGGATCATGGTGGAAACCGGCCTCTGGAGGTGAGAGAGGTATAGGGTGGGACTTGGCGGATCCCCATAAAAGTCTGCCCCGAAGTTCGCCACCATCCCGACCACTGTGATCCAGTCTTCGGGAGCTGGATCTTCCGCGATGGTGAGGCGCTTCCCAACCGGGTCCTCTCCGGGCCAGTAATGGTGGGCCATACGTTCGTTCACGATGCCCACCTGCATCTCTTCAGGTCCGTCGGAAGGTGTGAAGAACCGCCCACTCGTCAGGGTCACCCCCAAAGTTCGAAAGTAACCTGGTGAGACGGCCTGGAGTCGGCTGACATCATTGCCTCTTCCTTCCGCGCCCTCCTGGCCTTCCACCGTCACTGGGCCGCGAAGGCTCCTGGTGCCTGCGCCGAGGGGGACACTCAGGCCGGCTCCGGCGGCAGTGATCGTGGGGATGTTCCCGACCGCGTCTACAGCTTCAAGGTAGAAGGCAGCCTGTTCTACCCCGTCAGGATACCGGAACATCGGGAGATCCACCTCGACGGCAAGCAGCCCCTCCGTAGGAAAGCCGAAGTCCAGGCCCCCGAGGGTTTGGACTTGCCTATACCCGACGATACACGAGAGGACCAGAGGAACGGTGAGAGCAAGCTGTACGACGAGAATCCCGCTTCGGAACCGCTTTCGGCCCCGGCTGGACGAAGAGCCCTTTGCCCCCTCCCCGATACTCGCTCCCAGCGACACTCGGGAAGCCATGAGGGCTGGGGTAAGCCCGAACGCCAGAGCCGCTGCTACCGACACCCCGAGCGTGTACGACAGAAGCACCGGATCGAGACCCACCTCCTCCCGAAGGAAGGGGGTGCTGGGAAGGGAGGAGATGAGGACGTCTAGACCCCACATGCCCAAGAGGAGCCCAAGAGCTCCGGCGGCGAAAGCCAGCATAAGACTCTCCGCCAGGAGCTGTCGGGCTATCCTGCCCCGACTTGCACCCACGGCAAGCCTAATGGCTACCTCCCCCTGCCGACCCGTGCCCTTGGCCAAGAGGAGGTTGGCGAGGTTTACGCATGCAATGAGAAGGACCGCCACCACTGCCAGGAGAAGAGCTCCCATGGCAACCTTGTCGTCGGCGGAGTAGAAAAAATCCTCGAAGGTCTCCAACCGGACCCCGATGGCCTCATTGGTCTCGGGATAGGCCTCGGCGAGACGGGTGGCGATCCCGGCCATCTGGACTTCGGCCTGTTCCACCGAGACTCCATCGGCAAGGCGGCCCAAGGCCCGATAGCCACGCCACCCCCTCTGCGTTTCCCCGGCGCTGAGAACCAAGGGGGTGAATACCCCTGCGCCCCGCCAGAGCATCTCGAACTCCACTTCCTCCGGCAGCACGCCGATGACCGTATGGGGAAGGTCATTCAAAAGGATCGCCTGACCCAACACTGCCTCCTCTCCCCCAAACCTCTCCTGCCAGAGGCGATGGGTGAGGACCGCCACCGGTGGAGCAGTCGGAAGCTCGTCGCCGGGTCCGTGAAGACGTCCGATCTCGGGGGTTAGACCGAGCATGGGCAACAAGTTCTGAGAGGCCTCGACAGCTACGAGGCGGCTCGGCTCACCCTGGCCCGTGAGGTATTGGTCGTGCTGCCTGTAGAAGCCCATCTCCGAAAACGCCTCTGCCTGATCGCGATAATCGAAGTAGTCGGGAGCCGAGAGTGGGGCCCGGTCCCAATCCCCCTGGACCCCCCAGACGAATGCCAACTCCTCAGGGTTCTGGAAGCGTTGGACGATCCGGGACATCCCTGTGTTCATGCTGAACATGGAGGTGTTCACGCCAATCCCCAGTGCAAGCATGGTCACGGCGCTGAGGGAGAAAGCTCGGTTCTTCGAGAGGGTTCTGACGCCGAATCGCAGGTCGTCTCCAAGCGCAGTGAGGCTGGGTACTCCCCCGAGATTCTCCCAACGCTCCCTCGAGCCATTCCAGATCAGATCCCCCAACTCCCGTAGCAATGACGGACGCGCCCTGTGGCGATCAAAAAAAGCCCCCTCCATCTCGGTCCGGGTGATCCCCCCTACGTCCTCCGAATAGAGCCGGAGGAGGAACCGGACCAGGGTGCGAAGAATGCGCGGGGGCTTGGGTGCTTTCTGCTCGCCGCTCACGATCCACCTCCCGCCGGGTTGGCCCCGGAAAGAAGGGCCCTGGTCCGGGCCGTCTCCACCTGGGCCGCCAACCGGTTGGCCTCGGCGACCGCCACCTCCCGGCCCCATGGTGTGATGGTGTAGTAGCGGCGCCTCTGGTCGTCCGATTCGGGGGCCGGGCGGCGATCCGACGGCCGGACCAAGCCAGCCGACAGCAATCTACGGAGAGCCCGATAGAGCGTTCCCGTCCCGATGCGGGTGGCACCGGCCCACCTGTTTTCCGACTCTTTGATGATCGCGTAGCCATGACTCTCGCCACCGGTCAACACCAGGAGGATCTCGAACTCGACGGGGCGGAGGGGGATGAAGTCAGTGGGGTTGGGAGCCTGGGACATGAGTTGCCGCTCTCGTTCAATAGGTGCGTGACGCACAGATGCATGTCACACCTCTACGAGGGCAGACTAGTGAAAGTTGCGTTACTAATGGATGCCCTAGGATCCCCCGATCAGTGCCTGAAATCGAGGGTGACCCCTCAATGGATCCAGATCCGGGTCGTTTTTGAACCACTCTCTGTTCTGAAAACCCGCCTCCAGGGCGTCTTCCAGGCACCGGATGGCCTCCTCCACCTTCCCCTCGAGGGAGTAGAGGCAGGCCACATTATACCAGACTCCGGGATCGTTTGGATCGATCTCCAAGGCCTTCTCCGCCCAAACGAGACCTTCCTCCGGGCGACCCAGGCGGCACAAGGACACAGCGCGCATGGTGGCAGCCCGGGGGTCATCGGGATTCAGCTCCATGTGCTTCTCCACCACTCCGAGTGCCTCCTTGCGCCGGACCTGCGCTTCCTCGGTACGTCCCAGAGCCTCAGAAGCCTGGGCAGCCAGGAATGCCGCCTGATAATCCTCCCTGAGCTCGGCGGCTTTTTGAAACTCTTCCGCGGCCTCCTCCAACCGCCCTTCCTGGAAGCACGCTCGGGCATGGTAATACCGGGCTTGGAAGAGGAGAGGATCCAGCTCGAGGGCTTTCAGAAATGCAGCTTCGGCTTCCTCCAACCGGCGCAGGAGGAAGAGGGAGAGTCCACGAACCGCATGAGCTTCCGCCAGCGTTGGTGCCAGCTCTAGAGCCCTCTGGCTGAGACGATCGGCATCCTCGAGTTCTTGCTCCCTCAAAGGGTAATTCATGTGGATCAGGGCTGCGCTCTCGGCGGCTCCGGCCCAAGCCGGGGCGTACTGAGGATCGAGCTCCACGGCCTTGTCGAACATCTCCCGTGCGAAGCCCAGCGTTTTGAGCCGCGGGTGAAGGAGGAACTGTTGGCCTCGGAGATAATACTCGTAAGCCTTTATGTCGGCGGGGTGGACCCGACGAGGGCCCTCCCACTTCTGATTCTTGAGGATCACCCGGAGAGCTCTGGCCACCTGTTCTGCGATTTGGTCCTCGATGGCGAAAAGATCCTCCATCTCCCTATCGAACCGCTCAGACCACAGATGATACCCGTCGGCCACGTTCACCAGCTGGGTCGTGACCCGAATCCGGTTCCCAGACCGCTGAAAACTCCCCTCGAGAACCGATCCCACGTTCAGCTCTCTGCCGATGGTCCGGATTTTTTCTGAGGTTCCCTTGTAGGTGAAGGCCGATGTCCGGGAGGCGACCTGGAGGTCGGGGACTTTCACCAACGCGTTGATGATCTCCTCGCTGAGACCATCCCCCAGGTAGTCGTTAGCAGGGTCTCCACTCATGTTGACGAAAGGGAGAACAGCCACGGAACGCGTGGGGGATTGTTGGAGTGGTCGGGGGAGAGGAGAGGTACCCGGAGCACCCCATCTCCAAGCCAAGCTGGCCACCACCGGAAGCAGAAGGGCCCAGGAGGCCACAACAGCGTCTTCCCAGAACTCCAACAGGCCGAACCGGCTCGTTGCCCAATCCGTGAACTCGAGCAGGCCCCACCCCGCCGCCAGATACAATCCCACGATCTGTGGTACGCGGCGCCGCATCAACTCCCCGAAAAAATCTCTGCTCATAGTAACACGTGTCGAACCTTGGCTGGCATCCGTGGAGGGGCCCACGAGGGCACACCCACATCTACAATAACCCTACGGAATCTACGGGTAAGAAGATCCTCCCGCGAAATACACGGAGTGGAGGAACGTCAGGAGGCCCGGTCCGATGCTCTGCACCCTCCGGATTACATCCTTGCTCCCACCTTGCCCATATCACATCCTTGGTTTTGGTGGCTGACCGGGTTGGGCCCTGGCAACCTTCCTCGGAGGGATAATCGGATGACCGACCTCACTTCGACGCTCCCCGATTCATTGGGGAGTCATCGGGAGGCCATTCGCCGCTACATCCTCGGCCTGGTGCGGGATTCAACCGAGGCGGAGGACCTCACCCAAGAGGCATTCCTTCGCGCACACAAGAAACTGCCCTCCCTGAGAGATCCGACCAAATCGCTTCCCTGGTTGTATCGCATCGCCACGAACGTCAGTTACGATCGGTTTCGCCAGGCCTCGTTCAAGAACCAGCCGCAATCGCTGGATCAGTCGGATGGCAGCGGAGCTGAGGGTACTGTTGCCGCATCGATCTCAGATCCAGGGCCGAGGTTGGATCTGGCCATGGAACGGGAAGAGATGAGCAGTTGCGTGCAGCGATACATGTCCGAGCTCTCGGATCAATACCGAGCTGTGATCCTCCTCCACGACACTCAGGGGCTCACCAATCCCCAGATCGCCGAAATGCTGGACATCTCGTTGGCCACGGTGAAGATCCGCCTGCACCGCGCTCGGAAGAAGCTGCGTGAAGCCCTCGAGAGAGCCTGTTTGTTCTCCTCGGACGAGCGGGGGGCGCTGGTCTGCGATCCCAAACCCGAAGACATCGGACCCTAAGCCCCCTCAATTGGGACGGGCGTCCTGATCCAACCTCCTGCCTCCCGTCTCTCCGAAGGTGTATCCCTTTTCCTTCCTGTTTCGTCTCTCAAGTAAGGGCCGGCGATGGGTCGGCCTGAACCAACAGTGAAACGAACGAAGAGAGAGGAATACAATGAGCGACAACAGGAGCGAAAACTGTGGGTGCCGGGGCGACAGGGACCCTTCCGTCGGTGAGGGCACGGCCTTTGAGGCTAGGACAGAAACGACCGAACCGGACGGCACTGAGATCATGGGCGAGGAGATGTCCCTCCTCGTGGCAGCCGGGGCATCGTTGGCAGCCAACTCCGAGGCGCATCTCAACGAGGTGGTGGCTGACCTGAAGGAGACCGCCGTGCCGGAGGAGCACATCCGGGCGGCTATGCAGGTCGGGCAGGCTGTAAAAGACAAGCCGGCTATGCGACTGAAGGAGGTAGCGGACTTCCTTACGGGGTCAAGGCTGGCTGATGACCCCAGCAACAAACCCTGTCCGATGGAGTCGATGCCGAGGGACGAATCCTACAAGGTAACAATGTTGATCGCCGCCGGGTCAGCTATGGCGGCCGGTTGCGAGCCTTGCCTGAACCAGGCCATTCCCGGGCTGATCGAGGCGGGCGTCGCCGACGCGGACATTCGCCGTGCGGTGGAGATCGGACAGGCCGTTAAGGAGATAGCGGCCGATAACATGAAGGAGGTTGCCGACGTGCTGGCGGGCACAGCGCTGTCGGACGGCTGTGAGCCCAGGCGATCCCTCGACGAGTCTACCCTTCAGCCGGTTGGTTGCTGCTGATGCACCTGGTTTTTGATGCACCTCCTGGCGGGGAGTCATGGGCCCCTGTCAGGAGGTGATGGGAATCTCCACACAGGCCCGCCAATCCTATCCCCTTCCCCTTACTTCAGCCCTGCCCTTCGCAGCCCATCTGCCCAACGGTCAACATCGCCCTGGTTCTTGTAGGGCATATTCGGCTCCCAATACTCAACCGAGAAGGTGGGTTGCCCCTCCAGGACCTTTTCCGCAGACGCCCCTGCATCATCCATACGGCCCATTTCAACAAAACAGATCGTGGAGAAGACCTGGGATGGCCACCAATCCGGGTTGAGGCGGAAGGCTCTCTCGAACATCTCAACGGCATTCTCATGCTGGTTCAACAGGTAGTAGGCATGGCCTAAGAACCATGAGTAGTATGGGGGGGGCACGGGATTGAGCCGAATCGCCCTATTGATCAGAGAGAGGCCTTCTTCATAATCCCCCGCCCACGTCATAACGCTTCCGAGCCCAGCCATGATATTGGCGTCATTGGGCGAGATCGATAATGCCTCCTGAAACTCACTCACCGCCAACTGGTGCTCTTTTTTCCACAGATAGATCTCACCCATTACACTGTGGGCTTCCGGAACCGAGGCATCGAGCCCCAGAGTGGCCTGACTCCACTCCCAGGCTTTCTCCAACGTTCTCGGATCCAGGCTCCATCCGAACGTCCACTCCATCAGGTAAGTCTCAGCCAGCATCGCATGTGCTTGAGCATATGCGGGATCGAGGTTGATGGCTTCCCTGAACATCTCTCGGGCCTGTTGGTTGGTCTTTTCCGTGAACCGGTTCAGATACTCCAGAGCCCTCAGGTAGAGGTCATAGGCGTCGGGGTTTACCGTGCATTCGCATTTTGCTGTCCGTAGTGTTTTTTCATCCTCGGTAAGCCTCACTGCCAGCGAGGACACGATGTTCTGTGTTACCTCATCCTGCAGGGAGAAGATATCGTCGAGATCTCGGTCATACCGCTCTGCCCATAGGTGCCCCTCCGTGGCGGCATCGATGAGCTGGGCAGCGATCCTGACCCTGTTCATCGCTTTTCGGACACTGCCTTCCAGCACATAACGGACACCAAGCTCACGACCCACGTCCCTAACCTTCACCGCCCTCCCCTTGTACGTGAAGGCCGAGTTGCGAGCAATCACGAAAAGGCCGGAGACCTTCGACAGGTCCGTGATGACGTCTTCTGTCATCCCATCACTGAAGTATTCCTGTTCCGGGTCATTGCTCATGTTGGTGAACGGCAATACGACGATAGAAGGTTTGTCGGGAAGGGGAGAGTCTGCCTGGTCGGGCAGAGAGAGTGGGATCGGTTCCCGAACTTGTTTCTCATCCTTTTCAGTAACCCTCGCTTCCATCATGACCTTGTAGGCATCGACCGGTCTGGAAATGTTCTTGACGGTTTGCTGCCCAATGTATTCATAACCCAGGGGAAGCTTGCTTTCGATGTGGTCGAAGGCCGTCTTGGAAACGCAGATTCCGCCCGGGTCAGCCAGGGCCTCCAGTCTGGCAGTGATGTTGACTCCGTCACCATAGAGTCGTTCCTGTTCTTCAATCACATCTCCGAGATTGATCCCTATCCTGAACTGCATCCTGCGCTCTTCCGGCAGTCCCTCATTGCGGGTTTGGAGCTCCTTCTGGACGGCTACAGCACATTGTACGGCGTCGACCACGCTGGGGAATTCGGCCAACAGATTGTCGCCGGGGGAGTCCACCACACGTCCTCGATGCTGCTTGATGAGGGCGGACATGACCGCTCTGTAGTCCTCGAGGGTCCTTACCGTCGCCTCCTCATCTTTACCCATGAGTCGGCTGTAACCCGCAACGTCCGCGCTGAAGATTGCGGCCAGTTTTCGTTTGAAGCCCTCAGTGGCCATCGAATCCCCCCGAGAAGATGGAAGCCTCACAGGAGCCCCAGGAATCCGTATGAGGCTTTCCGCGCAAATCTTCTTCAAAACCCCGTCTGTTGGTCTTTGAGAGGATAGGTAATCCACTGGTCCTGCAGCGTGCAAGGGTGACAGGGGCGGGACTCGGAGGAGGGGTGGGTTTATTGTCACCCCCCCTCCAATCGGTACTCACGCTGCTCGCGCGCAACATCTCGGCAGGGGCACAGCTCGGCGGTATACGGGGAGGCGGCGAGCGGTTCGGGCAGCTTCCCACTTCCACCACCGTTTCATGCCTCCCTTGAGGCTGAACACATCAGTGAAGCCGAGGTCCAGCGCGAGAATCTCTCCGACAACGCGACTCATGTGGCCGGTGTCGCAAATGAGAACGACATCCTTCTCCCTGTACTCCTGGAACTGCCCCTCAGCCACGACCTCCCTGAGGAAATCGTCGAACGGGCGGTGCATCGCGCCCTCGATATGTCCTTCTTCGAAATTACCTGGCTCACGCAAATCCACGAGAAGGGCTCCCGGACCTCGAGCCTCGATCCTGTTGCTAAGCGCCTCCGGTCCAATCTCTGTGAAGCCTCTCCCCCGTAACAGGCGAGTGAAGAACTCCACCGCATCCATGGAGATGTTGGCCTTTTTGAACCGGGACAACGCCATGGCGCCAACGCCTACCGCAAGTCCTGTCGAACCCAGAATCGCCAGGAAGACCATCAAATAGCCGGTCGAGGTTGCCATGATCCCCTCCCTTCATGGCTTCCGGGCTTCGATCATTGCCGAAGCCACGAGCTCCTGGAGACCAGCGCCCTCGGACCACTCACGGACCAGCTCCCGACTCTCCTCCTTTGGCCTGACGCTGATGTCGACGAATCCGGCTTCAGCCAACATGGCTCCGATCTCCTCGGCCAGGACCGCCCCAGAGATGCAACCCGTGTAGGCATCCAGATCTTTCCGAAGCGATTCCGGGAGTGGCGCAGTGGCGATGATGTCTGCCACCGCAAGGCGGCCTCCGCTGCGGAGGACCCGAAACGCATCGGTGAAGACGTCCAATTTCTCGGGCGACAGGTTGATTACACAGTTGGAGATGATCACATCTACGGTTCCGTCGGCCACCGGCAGGTGCTCGATTTCTCCGAGTCGGAACTCCACGTTCGACGCGCCCACTTTTCTGGCGTTCTCACGCGCTCTCGAGACCATCTCTGGGGTCATGTCCACCCCGATGACGCGACCGGACTCACCCACCTGCTCAGCCGCCAGGAAGCAATCGAAACCTCCTCCTGATCCAAGGTCGATCACGGTTTCGCCAGGCTGAAGGGAGGCGATTGTCTGCGGATTTCCGCATCCCAGACCCAGGTTCGCGCCTTCCGGGGCTACGGCGACCTCGTTATCGGTGTATCCTATCCGGGCGGTTATCTGTTCCGGCGATGCCGAAAACCCCTCCCCGCAACCACAACCTGTTTCCCCTCCGGCGGCTACATGGCTGTACGCATCTCGCACGACTTTCCGGATTTCATCCGGTGTTGCATTGATCTCCACAACTACCTCCTATTCCAATGCCGCTTGGAGCGGCGATGAAGTCCCTGAAGAACTCACTCAAGTCATTCAACACGTCGGGCTCCACCCAACATCGGATCTCCCGGCCACATCGTTCGGTGGCGATGAGGCCCGCATGGGTCAGTTCTTTGATGTGGTGGGAGACTGTGGATGGAGCGATGTCCAGATCTGCGGCCAACTCACCAACGCACCGGCGAATCACTTCCCCCGGTGCGCCACTGGTTCCAGGCACGCAGCAGCCGGCCAAACGCCAGAAGATCTCAAGTCGGTGGGGGTGACCCAAGGCCTTGAAACGCGTGGCCAGTGATTCTAATCGAACACTTCGATAATTCGACATGTATCAAACTATCTGAAATCACACCCGCTGTCAACGGACGATTGGTTTACCCCATCCCTCCATGGCAATCCGAAGGACGTTGGTGGCAAAAGGTGTGAAGTCGTAGCTTTCACGAATCACGTGAAATATTCGAGATGGAGGGAATCCAAATGCCCGTTGCTGAACGAGCAGAGGCCGGGCGGGTCAAAACCGGAGTTTGGACGCTGGCCCTTTTGGTGGCAGTGATTCCAATAACTGGCATCGTCGGGGGGGCGGGCGAAGCTCCTGGAACTCATCCCCCTGCAGAGCTCGGCGCCGGTCCTCATGCCGAGATGGTGCTGGTTCCCGGTGGGGAGTTCTTGATGGGCTCAGACACAGACGGCGACCATGCCCCCGTCCATACCGTCACGCTGGAGGCATTCTACCTGGATCCCCACGAAGTCACCAACGCCGAGTATTACGAGTTTTGCCAGGCCACGGGGCATCGGTTACCGGAATTCTGGGGGATCAACGCCCGTCGGTCCGGGCCGCGATTCCCTGATCACCCGGTGGTGGGCGTCAGTTGGCAGGACGCGACGGACTACGCCGCTTGGCGAGGGAAGCGCCTCCCCACCGAAGCGGAGTGGGAGTATGCAGCACGGGGAGGATTTCCGGGAAAGGACTTCCCCGCGGGTGATAGTCTGAATCCGTCAGAAGCGAACTACGCGGACTCAGGTGTCGGAAGGCCCACGGAGGTCGGGAGCTACGCGCCGAACGGTTTCGGCCTCTTCGACATGTCGGGGAACGTCTTCGAATGGGTCGCAGACAGATACTCGGCCCGGTACTACGCCGAGAGCCCGGTGACGAACCCCCTGGGGCCTGAGACCGGGAGGTTCAGGGTGATCCGGGGCGGCGGGTGGCATTCGGGCCCCTACTGTAATCGAACTTACTACCGAAACGCTCTCCCGCCCCAATGGGTGGACTTCGCTGTGGGTTTCCGATGCGCACGGGACTCTGGCGGTTGACGTTTCACAGTCCTTCTCCTGAGAGGATGAGAAGATGAGACGGCTCGCGGTCGCACTTCTGGTAATGGCTCTTTCCGCATGCCAGGATGTTCGGAATCCCTCAGTATCTTCGGAGGTTTCCGGGGACCCCGCCGTCCATACGTACCGGGAAGTGGGCGGGCGAAGCCTTAGGGCTCATGTCTTTTCGCCGATCGAGGGGTCCAGCCCAGAGGCAGGGAGCGCTGTCCTCCTCTTCCATGGCGGAGGCTGGAGTGTGGGCAGCCCCGAATGGACCTTCGATGCTGCCCGGCGGTTCGCCTCCTGGGGCATGGTGGCCATATCCGTGGAATACCGTCTTTCCGAGGACGAAATCACACCCATCGATGCCCTGGCTGATGTCTGTGCTGCCTTTGTTTGGGCCCGGCACCAGGCAGACAACCTGGGCATCGATCCAGGACGGGTGGCGGGATACGGAGTATCAGCAGGCGGTCACCTCGTGGCCGCCGCAGCTACCGTCGGTTGTCCATCCGAGTTTTCAACCACGGGAGCCAGCCAGCCGGATGCTCTCCTCCTCTGGTCCCCGGCCCTGGACACAACGATCGACGGGTGGTTCCGAGGACTCCTGCAGGGACGGATCGACCCCGTGGAATACTCCCCGGCCCATCATGTCCGACCCTCGACTCCCCCAACCAGTATCGTCCAAGGTACCGAAGACACGCTCACACCATTGTCCGGTGCTCAAATGTTTTGTGACCGACTGATCGAGGCCGGGACCGTGTGCGACCTAAACCTATATGAGGGAGTGGGTCACCTCCTCACTCGGAACCTCGAGAACCAGGAATCCGGCTTCGATCCGGACCCCGTCGCGGAAACCGATGGCATCGCCAGACATCGGGGTTTCCTGGGGGAGTTGGGGTTCTTTCGGGATGGGGCACCCTCAGGAAGGGCTCCGGGAACACCGGCTCACAGCTCGATCCCACCCGACACCCTTCTGACCGCAGCGCGGGAGATCATCGAAGCAGCCCGGTACTGCGGACTTGCCACACTGGATGAATCCGGGAGGGTGCGGGTCCGAACCATGGACCCTTTCCCCCCGGAGGCGGACATGGTTGTCTGGATGGGAACTCACCGCGGAAGCCGAAAGGTCCAGGATATCGAGAACGATCCCCGGGTTACCCTTTACTATCAATCTCCCACCGCCGCAGGATACGTGGCCATATCCGGGATAGCCCACCTCGTCGACGACCCCACAGAAAAGAGTGCCCGCTGGAAGGACGAATGGCGAGCTTTCTATGAAGATCCGGAGACGGATTACCTGCTGATCCAGGTGACTCCCGATCGGATGGAGGTGATCGACTACAGCCGCGGAATCGAGGGGAATCCAAAAACCTGGGAGCCCCCTTTCGTAGACTTTCGAGGCGGTTAATGGGCGCCCTTCCACTGGTAGGCGAAGGGACCCAGAGATCGGCGGGAAGTTCCGGATCGTGGCTGGAAGGGGTGCAGTGTCTTGGTTCCGCCTCGACCCCGTGAAAATCCTGCTCTTTTTGGTCATTTCCCCCGGGCTCTCCTTGGTGGGCGATCTCTGGGTCGGTCGGCGTCGGTCGTCATTTCAAGCTGACTTAAAATGAAGGGGTCTCGGTGAAGTGGGCTCGGGTAGAGCCGAACCGGAGGAGCGTGGGCAGGTTCAGGGGCGCGGAACCGCGCAGCATTTGCACATCGATAGGTTACGTGGTTAATCTTGTTCTTTATCCACGCCCGAGAAGTCTCATGGCCAACAGCATCCAGTCCCAGTATTCCGATCTCTCCAGATGGCACGACTTCTTCACGGTCCTTCCGATGCTTCAGTCCCGGATGGCCGTTGATCACCTCGAGTTGGCAAAAGCGATCCCGGATGCCCAGCGGATGAGTCCGCCGTGACAATCCCCTTTGCGTCTCGGTGGCCCTTTGGGCGCTCCGACCACGCGATGGGAGGGAGGATTCCATGAGACTGCCATTCTCCTTCAGTGACATCCTCATCGGTCTCGAGGGGGCCAAAACCTCGAGGTGGGGAAAGAAAGCGGCCGCCGCTTCCCTCGTGGTCTTTATCATTCTCCTTCCGCCGATCATTACCGAGATCTACAGGTGGCGTACAGCGCTCCCA
>JBDHGR010000004.1:0-26277 GCA_039589815.1 Gemmatimonadota bacterium
GAGAACGCAGGTGAGGCCCTCCCGACAATCATCCCCCGAGAGTCCCTCTTCCGCCTTCTTAAACAGGTTGTTCTTCCGCCCGTAGTCGTTGATGGTCCGGGTGAGAGCGGCCTTGAACCCCGTAAGGTGGGTCCCTCCTTCGTGGGTGTTGATGTTGTTCACGAAGGTGTGAGTGTTTTCGCTGAAACCGTCATCGTACTGCATGGCCAGCTCGATTTCCGCCTCCTCACGGCTGGTCTCGAAGTAGATGATCTTCGGGTGAAGGGGCTGGCGGCTTCCCCTGAGGAATTCCACGAACGACGCCAAGCCTCCCTCGTAGTGGTACTCCTCCACCAGCGGCGTTTGCCCGTCGTTTGGCCTCTCGTCCGTGAGGATGATCCTCAGGCCCTTGTTCAGGAACGCCATCTCCCGCAGTCGGTTCGAGAGGGTCGAAAAGTTGAATTCCAGCTCGGTGAAGATGGCCGGGTCGGGTTTGAAGAAAACCTTTGTGCCCCGTCCTCTGGCCTTCCCCAGATCCTTGAGTTCGGTCTCCTTGAGTCCCCGGGCGTAGCGCTGGTGGTACTTAGTCCCCTCCCGGGTGATCTCCACCTCCAGAAACTCGGAAAGAGCATTCACTACACTCACACCCACCCCATGGAGCCCACCGGAAACTTTGTAGCTGGACTTGTCGAACTTCCCCCCGGCGTGGAGAGTGGTCATGGCCAACTCCACCCCCGGTACGTTCTCGGTGGGATGGATGTCCACTGGTATGCCACGGCCGTCGTCCACCACAGTAACGGAGTCATACTCGTGGATGGTGACCTCGACCCTGGAACAGTACCCGGCCATGGCCTCGTCGATGGAGTTGTCCACGACCTCGTAAACCAGGTGGTGGAGGCCCCGGGCTGAGGTAGATCCGATATACATCCCGGGTCGCCTTCTCACGGCCTCGAGACCCTTCAGCACCTGGATCTGTCTGGCGGTATAGGAACTCCCGCCTCCCTTGCCCTTGTTGTCCTTCTTCTTCGACGTCATCAAGTTGGATCCTCTGCTAACACGAACACGATATTTTCAATTCGAGCTTCCTTCCGGTCTTCATTCACCCGCCGGAGGATCTCGTCCTTCATGAGGTTCAGCTCCATGAGCCAGGAACTGGACCTTACCTCCACGATCAAGGTGGCCCGTCGGACGCCCTGGGCCCGCGTCACCTTTGCGATGGCCTCCCCGACCCGACTGTCCCACTCCCCCACCGCCTCGGCCCTCAAGAACGACTCCCGCAGACCCTTCTTTTCCAGGAAGGCCCCAAGGACTTCACTGACCCTCTGGGGCTCCACCTTTTTTCGATTTGCCATGGCCGTCTTCACCACTCCAGAGCCCCACTCCTTATTTGCCATCGAGGCAGAGAGTCCCTCCGAAGGCGGATGTCGCTCTCCTTGGGAACCGTGAGAAGAACCTGACCGGTCTCCTCCTTCTCCATGAGAGACAGAATGCGCTCGCTCCGCCCCGGATCGAGCTCGGCGAACACGTCATCCATGAGGATGATGGGCTCCTGCCCCCGAGCCTCCCTGACGGTAGCGGCCTCCACCAGCCGGAGCCCCAAGGCGGCGGTCCTTTGCTGGCCCCCGGAACCGAACTCCCGCAGGTCCCTATCTGATTCCCCCTCGGCCACCGTGAGGAAGAGGTCGTCCCGCTGAGGACCAACCACCGTGTTCCCCAACCGGACCTCTCGCTCCCGGCTTTCCAGGAGAGTTGCACGAAAAGCATCGGCAATCTCTTCACGGTTCTCCGCCCCACCCAGCTTGACCCCGGGCTGGTACTCCATTCGTCCTTCGCGAGTCCCCGATATCTGTCGGTAGTAGGCCGAGAACTCCTTCCTCCACCTATTCACCCAACGGAGGCGCTCTTCCATCACCTGGGCCCCACTTTCCGTGAGGCCCTCATCCCACGCTTCCACCGTGTCCTGCATTCGGCCATCTCTCAGCGCCGCGTTCCGCTGACTGAGGACCTGCCGGAACCGCTGTAGGGCCGCGAGATAACCAGGCGCATTCAGGGAGAGCACGATGTCCAGATACCTGCGCCTCGCCCCCGGGCCATCGCTGACCAAGGTCACATCGGCCGGCGAGAAGACCACTGCGGCCAACCGACCAAGGCCGTCACCCAGGCGTTCTGGTTCCTCGCCGTTGAGGGTGACCTTCTTCCTTTTCCCCCTTAGCTGGAAGGCGGCGGAAACCTCCACCCGATCTTCGGGACCCGCCCCTTCCAGGGACCCCACCACCCGAAAGACCTCTTCCCCGAAGGCAACAAGGCGATCGTCCCGGGATCCTCGAAAGGACCGGAAAGTCTCGAGGTAATAGATGGCCTCGAGGAGGTTCGTCTTTCCCTGAGCGTTTTCGCCGACGACGGCTACGCCTTCGGCTGGGAGGTCCAGCTGTTGGTCAGCCAGGTTCCGGAAATGCCGGATCTGGAGACCACTCAGGTGCACAGCATGAGGCCCGGAAGGATCCCTTTCAACATATGGAAATCTAGCCGTTTGGGGGCCTCCTGGCTACCCCGGCACGGGTATCGGAAAGCCTTTAGCTATAAGGGGTTTCGACCTTTTCGGCCGGTGAATCTGGATTCGGAAAACAGGGGTCGTTGAAGCCGCCTTCCAACGCCCCTAGTCAGCGGCCCTTGAACTCCGGCTTCCGCTTCTCCAGAAAAGCGGTCATTCCCTCCTTCACGTCCTCAGTCGAAGCCAGGAGCCCGAACAGGGTGGACTCGACCCCTGCCGCTTCAGCGAAGGTGGTGTCCAAACCCCGGTAGATGGATTCCAGAACCATCCGCACGGCCAGGGGTCCGTTCTTCGTAACCTTCCTCAAGAGCGCCTTGGCCTGATCCAAGAGCTCTTCCCGGGGAACGATGTGGGTGACCAGACCCATGCTTAGAGCGGCCTCTGCATCGACCATCTCCCCGGTGAGGGCCATTTCAACCGCCCTTCCGAGGCCCACCACACGAGCCAGGCGTACCGTTCCCCCGTACCCGGGGATGATCCCCAGCCCGACCTCTGGAAGCCCGAAACGGGCGTTCTCTGAAGCGACACGCATGTGGCATGCAAGAGCCAGCTCACACCCGCCTCCAAGAGCGTACCCGCCCACCGCCGCCAGGACTGGCTTCGGGAACCGTTCTATTGCCCTGAAGACACCCTGGCCCGTTCGGCTCGTGTCGACACCCGAGAGGGCATCCATCTTGGCCAGCTCCCCGATATCAGCTCCGGCAACAAACGCCTTCTCGCCAGCCCCGGTCACGATCACGCCACGTACCTGGTCATCGTATCGGAGGCTATCAAAAGCGATGTCCAACTCGGAGAAGACCTCGGCATTGAGTGCATTCAGCTTTTCCTGGCGATCCACGGTGACGATGGCCAAGTCGCCATCCCAGGTAACGGTGATGTTCTGAAGATCGCTCATGGGGCTCCTCACATCTCTTGGCCGAGGCCGTCCTCGGGAATCCTACAGATTAGACTGAAAAAGGTAGGAAGGGAAAAATGGAGGCGCCAGGAGCCATTTCCGTTTCCCAGCTTCCTTCCTACCTTTCGGCCCACCCAACCAACCCCAGGGGTTATTGTGGGAGCCCCAAATCGGAACCATGAAGTAAGGAGAGAAGAAGGATGGCCCGGTCCCTGAACAAGCTGATGTTGATTGGAAACGTGGGCAGCGACCCCGAGATCCGGATGACTCCCTCTGGCTCGAAGGTGGCGAAATTCTCGCTGGCCACGAACCGTACCTACCAGGATAGGACGGGCCAACAACAGGAAAAGACGGAGTGGCACCGGCTGACGTTCTTTGGAAAGTTGTCGGACATTGTCGAGCAGTGGGTCCACAAAGGCGACCGCCTCTACGTTGAGGGGCGGGTCGAGTACTCACAGACCCAGGACGACCAGGGCGGCACCCGTTATTGGACTGATATCGTCGTGAACGAGATGGTGATGCTGGGGTCCGGAGGCGGAGGCCCAACCGACGGGGGCACCCGCGGTGGTGGTCCCCCCATGGGTGGACCGGATGGATCCAGCGGATCCAACAACTCTTCCATCTCCGACCCAGACGACGATCTGCCCTTCTAGGAAATCATCCTGACAAAGGGGCGGCCCCCGTCAGTCTCGGGGTCCGCCCCCGGTGTTTCCCCTGGCAAACTCAGCGATCCTTCGGAAGTACTCCGCGCCACCCACCCAAAACACATCGTTATGACCCGCCCCCGGAACCCCGAACCACTCCCTCGGCTCGGCTCCTGCCTCGAAGACCTCCCGACCCATACGGAGGGGAACCACCTCGTCTTCCATCCCGTGAATGACCAGGAGAGGGGCGTTGGTCCTCCCCACCCATCTCCTGGTATTGAAGGTGGGTCCGAGGCGGGTGAAAAGAAACCGAGGGAGGAACGGGTAGACGGACTGTCCGATCTCCGCTAGGGAGGTGAACGCCGATTCCAAGATGAGTCCTCCGAGGGGGTGGACCGCAGCTAGGTGGGCCGCAACCGCAGCGCCCATGGATCGGCCCAAGACCACGATGCGGCCAGGGTCACCTACCTCCTGCGATAGGAAGGCCCATCCGGCCGATGCATCCTGGTGGAGGCCCTCTTCCGAAGGTTTGCCTTCGCTCCCGCCGTATCCCCGGTACTCCAAAAGCAGGACCGACAGACCCTCGGCGAGGAGGCCGTCTGCCAGGCTGGTCCGATGGCTGATGTCTCCGGCGTTTCCGTGAAGGAGAAGGATCGAGGGAGCGGTCGAGGCGGCATCCCCTGCCCCCTCGATGGGGTACCACCAGGCTTGGATATCGATTCCGTCTGCCGTGGTGAGGGTAAGAACCCTACCCGGAATGCCCTGGAGCGTGGGAGGCGGGCCCGGGTCCCCTCTGGACGGCTGGAAGAGGAGCCATTCCGCCAGCGATGGCGACAGGACCATCAGCAACCCCCCAACGAACAGTATGGACAGGGTGGAACGAACGAGGAAGCGGGACCCCGAAAACCTGGCAGATGACCGGAAACCGAATGGAAGCTTCAGCTGGACTCGTCACCCTCTGACCCTGGAGGGTCAGACTCCCAGAGGCCCATCAGGTGTTCGTCATACTTATCCGGGTCGGCGAGGTATTCATCAACCCAGACCTCGAAAGACGGTAGGGCCAACTTCCTGGAAACACGACCCGTGGCAAGGTCAACGATCTGGTCATAACTCAGGTCCCCCGCAACACCAGCCTCCCGTGCGGCATCCTGAGCCAGAACGAACATCTCGTCGGGGCTGAGAAGAAGAAGGATCTCAGCCACCTGAGCCGAGCAGTAGTCCAGGTACTTCGCCTTTAGAACCGCTACGGGCTCTGTTCCGCTCGGTTTGGGCGGTGGGGCCCCGCCCTCCGAAATCACGCTCATACCTCCTGGGAGAAGGAGAAGCCGACGTCATACGTTTATGTCGGGTCGGACAAGCGTCAAGTTTTCCGTGAAAAAAAGAAACGCAACTCCTGGAATGGAGTTGCGCCGTTTTGAAGCCCGGCTTGGGGGAGGGACCCGACTCAGGAAGGAGTGGGCGGAGGAGTTTCCTCCTGCACCATGGAGTCTGCTTCCTGGCCTTTTAGATGCCGATAGATTGAGCGCCGCGTAAGTCCGTACAGAATCACTCGACTCAAAAATTCAGGGTCGGTCCGTTGTACCTCTTCGGCCTGGGCGGCCATGTCCCCTGGGAGTCTGACATTGATCTGAACGGAGCGGGTTTCCCACATCGGGTTACCTCATAACGGCTTAGGAGAAAACTGTCGGAATTCTATTACCCAAACGCAACCGTAGCCGCGACGGCCTGACGTGGTGAGGGGTGCAGAGTTCCTATGACGGAACGAAATTAAAATGAGTTTCTAGAGGGCGCAACCCTTTCTCGAACAAAACGAAAAGAAAAATCGAATTTTGTAACTCTTGTGACGACAACCACTTAGCAAATGCAAGAAAAAACCAAATCCACCTGTTCCCAGTGTTCTGGAAAACCGGATTATTTCAAATTCTTAAACGTAAATCCGATGTCCCTTAAGGGTTTACCCAACCAGGGGCAAAAAAAAAGGGCCCTGGGGCGAGACTGATTATTTGTAAAAAATGCCGGCTAGGGGAGGACCGACCTGAGGAAGGCTTGCAGGGTCTGATTGTGGAAGCCGAGGAACCGATTCCGGATCTCATCGGGGTCCTCTTCCCGGAAAATGTCCGCGGTCCGAACCATCTCATCCTTCCCTATCGGATTGAAGATGATGAACCCCCGCCATGCCTCATCCCGACGAAACAGGTTGAGGGTGGCCCGCCAACGCAAACCGTCGAGTACCATGCCCCTTGATTCCACCGTCACCGGAGGAGATGAGCGCTGTTGAGCGGGGGGCGACGCGAACTCCTCCTGGACATGGGCATCGAGGTGCTCGACCCGGTCCCTCTCCCAAACCTCCTGGGGCGGCAACGGGAGGAGGTCCTGCAGGAAAAGGAAAAGAGTGGCCAGTGGATCTTTCTCTACCTCGTTCCCGGTCCTACGACCCCATTCCCGTGCTTGGGCATAGAGGGGTCGGATGGCTTCTTTGGGAAGAATGGAGGCCAGGCCCTTGGCTTGGCGTTGGCAGTAGTCTCTGTACCGCCTGGCGAGAGCCGGGTCCTCCTGGACCAGAGGGGGGGATTCCATTCCAGGTCCAGAGCGTTCCGGAGTGCCTTGAAGGGCGGTCATGGAATCCGGAATCTCAGTGTACGAACGTTCCACCCAGGTTGGGTGGGCCGGTCAGAGGTTGGGTTTGGTCCCGTGGCTCACGAAGGTGCAGGCGAGCCAGGGTCTCTCTGGTTCCGAATGTCTCCATGACCTCTTGAAGGGCCCGGTACCGGTGAGGCTCGAAACGGGCCAGGAGGTGGGCCAGCCCCTCCCTGACCTCCCCAACCTGGGTTCGGGCTTCCGAGAAGCTGAGCGGAAGTGGGAACCTCACCTGATAGGCGATGCCCTCAGCTCCAGCCGAAGAGACGATCCGCCTCAAATCACGGGCTGGGAACGCTCCCCGGAGAGCATCCTCGAGAATCTCATCGGGTTCCCGGAAAGCCGTTCCAAAAACCAGTGCGTTCGAATCGGAATCGAGTCTGGCTCGGGCCAGGCGGCCTCGGCCCATGGCGATTCGCACCGAAGTGCCTTCATGAAGGTCCAGGTCCCTGCAGATGTCCCGAAAGCCGATGCGCAGAAGGATGGGCCTGGAAAGTGGACCATAACCGGCCCTCAGTAGGACCCTCATGGCCAAGTCAAAGGAGTACGGCCCCAGAGACCTCCGGGCTTGCTTTCCCTGTGTTGACGGATCCGCCGAGGCCCTGAGCAACTGGTGCACATGTTTGAGTGTGGGTTCATAAACCCAATCCAATACCACCAACTCTGTGCTCAGGTCCAACTGTTTCACTTGGGCGCTACCAAGGTCCAGGACCTGGGAGGCCGAAGCAAAGCTACCGTCCAGTACCAAAGCCAAGCCGATATCCTCGATTCGGCCCTCAGGAAGATCCGCTTCGTGAACGCCACGGTACTGGACGATTGCCCGGGTCAGGGTGACTTCGCAAACCCCGGGAACATCGGCCATAGCCTCGGGCCGAGACGCCGGTTGGGGCGTAGCGAGATCTGGGGACAGCTCCGTCATGTAGAACCACCCTCCGTTGTGATCCCCGTCGAGAAAGGCAGGGATTTGAACGATAACCATTTGTTTACCGGCCTCGCAAGAATGACGTTTTCTACTGATCCCCACAGGGAAATCGGCCCAACCGGGCGCTTGCCACCCACGATGGGTCCGGACATCTTTCCATCTCTCCGGAGTCACCCTCCGGTGTCCACGACCCCTTCCTGCCACCCGGAGCACCCTGACCTTGGACCGACCTCGCCGCCTCTCGGTGGCCTTCCTCGAACGCGACGGGGAAACATGGGCATGCTTCCTGGTAACCTTCCTGGGCCCGGATCGCCGGTGGTACGGGTACTTCTCCTTTCGCCCAAAGGACGGCGACACAAGTGAGGACGATGTCCGCACTGCAGACATTTTTCGGGAGGCTTCGGAGGCAGAGATCCACCAGAAAGCCAGGAGACTTGGCCGGCCCCTTCTCTCCGGGCTCCTGGCATCGGCTCTCCACACCCAGGAGGGATCCCAAGGGGAGTCTCCAAAACTCCGGAGGTGGTTTCGGACCATGCTTTCGGAGAACTCCAAGGGCTTGGCTGGGGATTGGCCTCCCGCACAGAACGGGGCCGAACCCGATCTCGATCTGGGCAAGCTCCGTTCGCTTTACGCTTCTTACCGCCTGGACCAGGTCTGCCATTTCATCGCTCTGGTCGAGCCCCAGGACTTCGAGGAAGCGGTCAATAAGATCCTGGAAGGGAAGACAATGGACTTCGGATCCAGGGATGTCGTCCAGTTCGCCATGATGGTGGTGGAGTTCATCGACCTTCACCTTCCCCTCCCCCCATTCGACGTCTGGGCAGAGGATTTCGTGGGGAGCCAGGGGGATTATGCTCTCTACACCCACACCCTACACCGGGAGGGGCGGTTGCCCTGAAACTCCCATTTTTCTACCTTTAAATGCTCAGTTCGACACCCACTGAAGGGAGCGTGATCAGTTTGGAAGTTCTCGTCCAGGACAACGAAAGCCTCGATCGGGCACTCCGTCGTTTCAAGAGGAAGGTCCAGCGGTCCGGGCTCTATTCCGAGCTCCGGAAGCGGCGCTTCTATGAGAAGCCCAGTGCTCAACGGAAGAGGAAGAGGGAAGCTGCGATCCGACGGGAACGGCGGCGGCAACGGCGCCAGCGCCCCTGAGGCTGAACCGTTCAGACGACCTCCCTCCGCCCCGGAGGGGGGAAATAACAGAGGCTCTCCTTCTCGGAGAGCCTTTTTCAACTTGCGGTTCGTCCCACCTACCCCTGGTGATGTCAGGCCACCTGTCGCTAATGCGTCAGGCTACCTGTCGCTAATGCGTCAGGCTACCTGTCGCTAATGCGTCAGGCTACCTGTCGCTAATGCGTCAGGCTACCTGTCGTTAACGCGTCAGGCTACCTGCCTCAAGAACAGGCCACCAAAAGACTCCCAAGCTTCCAACGATCGGCTCGGAAGGCACTCCTCGGTCAAACGAACCAACAGCAACAAACGCCCGTTCCATTCTCGGAGAGCGGACGGGGTCATGCCTGACGTGGCCGCTACCCACCGACAAAAATTGCCATCCGAGGCGAACCCCAACCGGAAGGATGCGGTAAGCGTCGTTTCGTCGGGATCCGACAGGACCCGGGCAGCCGTTAGCAAACGGAACCAGCGGAGGTACCGCGATGGGGAGGGAAGCCCCCGACGCCTGAAGCGGGCCTTCAGAGCACCGGCCGAGAGGCCGAACGCCTCACCGAGTGAGGAGAGGGAAGAGTAACGAAACGGGTATTCGAGTATCCGTCTGCAGAATCCCCGGAGTTCGGATGGCAAGCCCCGACCCACGGTATGGGTCAGATCGGAAAAGACGCCCTCCACCCAGTCCGAGTCTCCAGCAGCTTTCTCAATCAGAGTCCGAAGGCGGAGGGCGGAGTCATCGATCCGGGATACAGCAAATCCGTCGGCTCCCCAGGCGTCCTCCCAGGCCCGAAGGGTTAGTTCACCAACGGCCAGGACCGGAATCTTGGGAACCCGCAATGGAAGCTCTCGGCGAAGCTTCCTCTGATCCTCAGCACGGCAGACAAGAAGCCGGGGATAGCCAAAGCGGAGAGCTTGGTGGATATCCGCAAGGCGGTGAAAAACGTCCTCCTCGGGGAGGGCCGCTCTTCGCACCGATGCTCGAAGGGTCCGATCTGCAACGGGGGCAAGGATCATAAAAGACAGTATCGATCGGACCGTGGATTATGGCAACTCCCTGTCTCCCAGGAGGTCTTTGGCAACTCCATGGAAGTGTCGTCGCACCCACCGGCGCCAGGACGACGGAGGCGGCTCCAGGCTCTCTCCGGTCTCGAGCCGATCGAGAATGCCCTCGATCTCGGCCCGTACCTCCAGGAGGCGGCGTTTGTGGTAGTACCCCGTCACCCAACAGAGCCCTCCCAAGACGGCCGAACCCACAGCCACTCCCGCCGCCACGCCCAAAAGAGCCGGACCCGCTGCCGCCAAAGCGAAGCCCACCCCCACGCCGGCACCGGCCCCACCCCCTAAGCCACCGATGATCCCTCCGGCCATGTAATCGTCACGTGTGCCGGGCTCAACCTGTATCTCGACGAGGGTTCGGCCTTCCTCCATTGGCTCGAACCGAACCTCCACGCGCTTTGCGGAGGCAACGTAATATTTCCGGGATGTTGAGGAGGCTGCACGAGCAATCTGGGACGCCCAGTCCACGGCTGGCCGGTAGAGGAGGATCGAAGGTCCCTTCCTGACCGCCTGCAACAGCTGCCCCGCCACCATGAACTCGTCGATCCTTCGGGCCAGCTCTCTCCGGTCTCCAGGCACCACCCTGGAAGCCACCACGAAGCTGGGACCGTACAGAGCGGCGACGGGACCCCGTCCGGTAGGCGGGGAGGTCCGGACCTCGGTAAGGGCCTTTCGGACGTGTCCTTCGTTGAGGCCGACATCCCGGGCAATGCGGAAGAGGTCGCTCTCCGTGAGGCCCGAATCCCCCCCGTCGGGTTCAGACACAGCGATCTCGGCAGCCCGACGAATGACCTCGTCGAACTCTTTCCTCGTCAGACTTCGACTTGGATCGACCATACTTCAGCTCGGAGCGACCTGGGGCGAATCAGGATCGGGTGGAGTGCCCACCTCAATAACACCCATCGCCGTGCCACCGTGGCCCTCACTCAAGAAGAAATACCGCCCTGGAGGCGCGTTTTGAAGCCTCAAGACGAAACGAGTCCCTCGGGCGACCAGTGGCGGGCTGGCCATCTGCCCCGTGGATTCAAGGAAGGTCCGCACCGCCGGGGCCAGGGAATCACCCACGAACTCCACAGTGTGTACCCTATGGTCCACGGTGCGGAATTCGACGCCGTCCCCAGGGGAGGCCGAAACCAGGGTAGGCACCGCGTGTTCATCCGCGCCCCTGCCTCCGAGGGTTACCCGGTGCAGAAGGGCACCCGACGGCAGGCCCAGAGCCTCGGCCTCCGCTTCGGCCCTTGCCCGGGACCCACCGTCAGATTCCTGACAACCCCCGATCCAACCCGCCAGAAGAAGGAACGGAAGGAGGCCGGCTCCCCGGTAGAAAGCCGGCCTCCGAACCCTTGATCGCCCCGGTAGGGACACTCTCAATCAACCACCGTTGCTCAGCGTCCAGACATAGGCCGCTGCGGCCCGAACCTGTTCGTCGGTGATGGCGGTACCGCCCTTGGGGAGCATGAGGCCGGGATACTCCTTCGGCTCCGGGACCCCCGTTATGATGTTCTCGACAATGGACTCATAGGAGCCGTCGATGTTGAGCCATTCGTCGTCGGTAAGGTTCGGAGCCAGGGGGCCACCCACTCCACCCTCCAGGTGGCAGGTGAAGCAGATTCCCGCACCGGTATAAACGGCCTCGCCTTCACTCACCATTGCCGCCGTGACTCCCTCGGGGAGATCCATGGCTGGAGTTGCTGTCTCCTCAGCCGCAGGAGCCGGCGCCTGAGCTTCGTCCGCCGGCGGAGCGCTGTCACCCCCACCGCAGGCAACCAAGACAAAGATCAGGAGAATGCACGTATACCGCATCAGATCTCTCACGACTTTACCTCCGTTCCGCAGGCGATACAGAACCGCCAGTTCAGCTTGAGCTCCTCCCCACACGCAGGGCAAGGAACCAGTTGTACGTCACTTCCACAAAAAGGACAGAACCTCACCCTGGCTTGCTGAGGGAGTGCCTCGGTGCACCAGGGACAGTTCTCAAAAGGCGGAAGATCTTCTTCCTCTCCTTCTGCCCCAAGGTCCAACCCGTCGCCGTCGTCAACTTCAAAGCCTTCGACGTCCTCAGAAACCTCGACAGGAAACTCGTCGGAATCAACCTCCTCCTCACCCTCGCCAGGGGGGACAAGGCTCGCCCCAAGGGGTTCCACCTCCAATGTCTCATAATCCCCTTGGGAGGCTTCCTCTTCACCGACGCCGCCCTCCATCACTTCCTCTTCCATGACGTCCACCTCCATGCTCTCTTCGTCGTTTGAGGCCGCCGCCTCCCCGAAGCTCACCTCCTGGGCAATCTCCTCCAGAAGCCCAACCTCCAGCTTCTCCAGAGTCAACCGTACATCGGCAGCAGCAAAGTCCCGGTAAAGCCCTGTGTTGGGATTCGGAGTATCCAACTCCTCCCGAATCTCCTTGCGCGCAGTCCTGGACTCGATAGTCAGGAAATCCCCCTCCCCCGCCAGGAGCCGAAGAAGGGCGTGTTCATAGTCGGCATTCATCTCCACCCCGAGTTCATCCCTATGGGTCCGGTAGGGAACCAAGTTCTGGTAGATCTCGGCCACGGTGAAGGGAGAGTTGATGTGCTCCGGGTTCCTGGCGTGGATCTCCCGAACCAGGGCCCGGTGAAATCGGCTCAGGACCTCCATTTCGTCTAACGTCATCGGTCGATGTCCTCTTCCAGCGCCAAAAGTCCTGCTTGGACGGCAGCCCGAATGAAACTCACCGGATCCGTGCAGGGAACCTCCACGCCCCTTTGTTCATGCCACCGCTCGGCAAGGCGCTTCATGTATTGAGTAATCGGTTCGTGGGAAAAGCCGGCCAGATCCCTCATCTGGCGAACGATATCCAGCCAGCTGCCCCTGAGGAGCTGTCCATCGGGGAGTCGCACCTGATAACACCGATCTGGTTCATCAGAAGCCTTGAAGAGTTCAAGCTGGCCGATATCGGCGCCCGGAGCGAGATCCGCGCCCGTGGCGGAGGCTTCGATCTCCGCCAGGAGTTGATCGATTGGATCCAGGGCCGCCTCCAATTCCTCCAGGCGATCCTCCCAGGGAACCAACCGAGTATCCCCAACCTCCATCTCCCAGAGCGCCCTCTTCAACTCGATGATCCTCCACACCGCCAGGGAGTCCCAATGATCCAAGGGAGAAACCCGCTCGAACTCCCGGAGGGCAGCCTCCCAGTCACCCCGGTCATAGAGAAGGTGTCCCAGATAGACCCGGGCTTCATGGAGGTCGGGGTCCAGTCTGAGAGCCCGCCGCAGGTGACGACTGGCTTCCACTTCATCTCCAATCCGGTGGAGGCAGTAAGCGAGAGCCGCCACGGTTTCGGCAAAATCGGGGCGTACGGAAACAGCCTTGGAAAAGAAGTCCCGGGCCTGGGGATAGAGTCCCTCCCGATAGAGGGCCCTGCCCATGGTGAGCATCAGCTCCACATCCTCATCGAAACCCATTTCCCGGACCTCGCGGAAGTGGGCCAACGCCTTTCCCTGGTCCCCGAGCCGGAGGAGAACCTCGCCCATTCCGACCAGGGCATCCTCGTGGGCAGGGTCGAGGGAGAGAGCTTCGCGGAAGGATCGTCTCGCCCAGGCAAATTCCTCCCTTGCCAACCTGGCGTATCCCAGGCCCACGTAGAGCTCTACTGCATTCGGATAGAGAGAAAGGCCCTCTCGAAGCATCTCGAGGGCCCCGTCATAATCTCCATCGTTGTAAAGCCTGTGCGCCTTTTCGTCGTATTCCTCGGAGCTGAGGAACCCATCTTCCTCCACGGGCGACTCCTTGGAGATCTCTCTCGGTGGAGACCGACCGGGCGGGGTACCCCACCCGGTTCAACTCACTCGGCGACTGAAACCTAATGTGGCGACCCTCGGGGAACCACCCTGGCCCCAAGGTCCCCCTATCCTACCAGCCCCCCGCACAGAACCGTGATGGGCCGCCAGTCAGGATTTTCCGTAGGAAACCCCGCACAGGGAGCAGATCCAGTTCTTCCCCGACTTGGAAAGCCGCCGGTCCTCACCATGCCGAGGACAGAAGAGATCATCTCCCGCTTCGATCATCTCCTTTACCTTCGACTTTTCCGCCTTCGTGGCCTTCGGGATCCGGAGGACGAACCGGAGAGAAGAGGTGTTGCACTCCATAAGGACTCTTCCCAGGCCGGTCTTTCCCTCCCTGATCCCCAAGATGTCCAAATGACCTCCAAGGGGGGACTCGAGGCGCTTCCCAGCATAGTAACTCTCGAGGACCTTCTTGGTCTTGGGCAGGGGAATGGGATTGGCTGGGCTCCCCGGCGGCGGTTCTGCTAAAACGTTCCTATCCATTATCAATCGTCAGTTCCGCTCAAAGAGGTAGGCGGAGTCCTCCAAGCGAGTGTCCCCGTCCACGGAAACGGCGAACCGGGCTCCGGCGAAGATGGCGGCTCCACCGTACTCTCCATTTTTGTTCACAGCGTAATAATTGACACCAAAAGCGGGTCGGCCCTCTTCATCCAGAAGGTGAGGTTCGACCGTAAACGTAACGATCCGCTTCAAAGCCTCAAGGCATGCGTCTTCAGGGCTCATCCCTCCCCGCATCATCTCCACCACGGTGTGGCTACCCACGGTCTTGATGACGGACTCACCGCGGCCGGTCGACCCGGCCGCTCCCACGTCGTTGTCCACATAAAGACCCGCCCCGACTATGGGGGAGTCGCCGACCCGGCCCGGGATCTTCCAAGCCAGGCCAGACGTGGTGGTGACCCCCGAGAGGTCCCCTGCCGCATTCAAGACGTTACAGTTGATGGTGCCCTGAGGCCTAACGCCATCGTGGGAGTCCAGTAGCGGATCGCCATAGGACGCCTCGGGACGGAACCCGGAACCACCATAGAGGCTCTGTTCCGGGGTCAGGTAATCGTCTCGATCGCTGAGACGTGCCCTCCATTCAACCCAACGACGGCGGGATTCTTCGGTGAGGAGATCCTCGATGGGATAGCCCAAGGACTTGGCGAACTCCTGAGCCCCGGGGCCAACCAGAAGGACATGGTTCGTATAACGCATGACATCCCTTGCCACCAACGAGGGCGTCTTCACCCCCTCCAACGACGCCACCGCACCGGCACCCCGGGTCGGGCCATGCATCACCGAAGAATCCAACTGGACAACCCCGTCCATGTTCGGGAGTCCCCCGTATCCCACCGAGGTATCCTTTGGATCCCGTTCGACGATGTTCACACCTTCGATGACGGCATCCAAGGTGTCTCCGCCTTGCTGGACGACCTGAATCGCCTTCGCCACCGCCTCCAGGCCGTTTCCACTGGCCACGGCGACCGGGATGACCCGCCTTATGTGTACCGCGGGTGATCCTTCCAGTCTCACGGCGGGGACAATTCCGAATGCCGCACCAGCTCCGGCGCCGGCAGTGGTCCGGAGAAAATTCCGCCGGGTGGTCATAGGCTTCTCCTGAAGTCGGACTTCGGCCAGACCCTCCGAAAAGGGGCTAAAACCCCTGGTACCGAGAGAGATCGGGGGCCAAGTATAATGAGGGCCCTGCAGGGCCGCCACCCACTTTCGGAGATTTTGAGGGAGGGGAGCGGAGAAGATGGAATAAACCCGGCGGGCCGGGAGGCGATCGCTGCCCGGCCCGCCGTTGCGTCTCAGCTTTCTTGCAGCGTATTCTCGCCAGCGGCCTCTTGCGGGACCAACTCTTCGGTTGGCACCTCGGCGTCAGCCGGGACCGGGGCCTCGGGCGCTTTTTCCCTGGGGTCGAAGCCGAACCGTTTCCGGCCATGCGGGATGGCCGGTTGGCAGAACCTGATACCGACAGAAAAGAGGTCCTGCAGATCCTGATCGGAGAGATCGGGGTAACGCTCAGCGAGATAGTCGATGGTTTCTTCCATCCAATGCTGCTGGTCGTTCCCCTCGGCTTGGAGTACACCACAACGATTGATGTGACTGAAGAGCTCGTCACGAGCCCGGGTAACCACGTTCTCTTTGGACACATTCTCCTCCTGCTATTGCCTCACGGGAGGAGGCCGAACCTGCTCCCGGAGCATCACTGGTCACGACAGACTTCTAACCTAATGGAAGGATAGAACCATGCAAATAAGGGCCCCGGAATCCGACGGAACGGGCCCGGATGCCGTGACCCTGGAGGTCTATCGGCATCTGTTTACCGCACTGGCCGAGGAAATGGGGGCCTCTTTGAGGAGAGCGTCCTTCTCCCCCAACATCAAAGAGCGCCGGGATTATTCCTGCGCCCTTTTTGATGCGCAGGGTGTGGCGGTGGCTCTGGGAGACCATATGCCGGTCCACCTGGGAGCAATGCCCATGAGCGTGGAAGCGGCCCTGGCCGAGGTCGGGACCCTCGAGCCAGGAGACGTGGTCATCCTGAACGACCCGTTCAAAGGCGGCACCCACCTCCCTGACATCACGTTGATTTCCGCCGTCTTTACCCGGGGCGAACCGGCCCTCCTGGGGTTCGTCGCCTCCCGGGCTCACCACTCGGACGTTGGAGGGATGTCCCCAGGGTCCATGCCCCTTGCCCAGGAGATCTACCAGGAAGGGCTTCGGATCCCTCCCGTCCGTCTGTACCGAAAAGGAGTACGGAACGAAGACCTCTGGGAGACTCTATTGGCGAACGTCCGCACCCCAGTGGAGCGTGCGGGAGATTTGGATGCCCAGCTTGCGGCGCTGCATACGGGCGAAACACGCCTCCTGGAGCTAGTGGATAGGAAGGGATCAGCCGACGTCTTGGCGGCCATGCAGGCGCTGATCGCCTATGCCGACCGCCTTGTGGGGGCCGGGATCGAGATGATTCCGGACGGGAGCTACGAAGCCGAGGACACCATGGACGATGACGGCTTCGGCTCGGTTAAGGTGCCCATCCGTCTTCGAATGGAGGTCGCCGGAGACCAAATCCTCCTGGATTTCCAGGGCACGGCGGGACAGGTGAGGGGCGGGATCAACGCGGTCGCCGCCATAACCGCCTCGGCCACGCGGTACGTTCTACGGTGCATGGTGGAAGCACTTCTTGGAACGCCACTCCCCGCAGGCGGTGGCTCCATGTCGGCCGTTGACCTCCGCCTCCCCACGGGTTCGCTCGTGAATGCGTCTCCACCGGCATCCGTCGCTGCCGGAAATGTGGAAACCAGCCAGCGAATCACGGACGTCCTTCTTCAGGTGTTCGGGAAGGCCCTTCCCGGGCTGGCTCCGGCCCTGTCACAGGGGACCATGAACAACACCACAGTGGGCGGCACCGATCCCAGGTCGGGTGAAAACTTCGCCTACTATGAGACTGTCGGCGGAGGCCTGGGTGCGGCACCTCAGGGACCTGGGCTCTCGGGAGTGCACAGTCACATGTCCAACTCCCTCAATACACCCATCGAGGCCCTTGAACATGCCTACCCCTTTCGCGTAGCCCACTACGGAATCCGCCGGAAGAGCGGGGGCCAAGGGACGCACCGGGGTGGGGATGGCCTCAGGAGGGACATTCAACTCCTCACTCCCGGACGGGTCACGCTCCTGACGGAACGTCGCCTACAGGGTCCCCGGGGAGCATTGGGAGGCGCCGACGGAGCGGCCGGGGAAAACGTCCTGATCCGCCAGGGAATCGAGGAGAAGCTCCCCGGGAAGATCTCCTTCGACGCGGAAGAGGGTGACATCATCAGCGTCCGGTCCCCGGGAGGCGGTGGTTGGGGAGATGCTAAGAAGGAGCAGAGTGAGGAGGAGCAGGTTTAGTCGGAGGCTCGGAGGCTCAGCTCCGCCCACCGGTTGAAGGCCGCTTCGATTTCCTTCGGAAGGGCCTGTGAACGAACGGTGGCCTGCTGAACGACCTTGGGATCACCCCGGAAGAAGTCGCCCCCGGCCATCTGCTCATGGAGAGCGTCCAACTCCGCTTCCAACGCCTCGATCCGGGCGGGCAGGGCCTCCCACTCCCTTTTCTCCAGGTAGCTGAGCCGGCTCTGTCTCCCCGATTCTCCGTTCGGTTCAGAGACGGACACGGGTTGCTTTCCCCTCTTTTCCCTCTTCTTCCCCCTTGTCCTCCCGGTGCCCGAGGGATCCGCCCCGGCTCTGGCCTTCAGGGTCCGTTGCCAATCCGAATGCCCTCCGACGTACTCCTTCACCACGCCGGCCCCCTCGAAGACCAACGTGCTGGAACAGAGGTTGTCCAGGAAGCTCCGGTCGTGGCTCACCACCAGCACGGTTCCCTTGAACTCCAACAGGCGTGCTTCCAGGAGCTCCAGCGTCTCCGTATCGAGATCGTTGGTGGGTTCGTCCAGGATAAGGAGATTGGCGGGCCTCACAAAAAGGCGGGCCAGCAGAAGCCGGTTCCGTTCTCCACCCGAAAGAGAGCTCACGGGCTCTTTTGCTCGGGCCGGTGAGAAGAGAAAGTCCTGAAGGTAGCTCAGGACATGCCGTTTCTTCCCGTCGACCATCAGGAAGTCGCTGCCCCGCTCCACGCTCCTCGCTACGGTTCGGTTTTCATCAAGCGCTTCCCGCTGCTGATCGAAGTGAGAGATCTCTAGGGAGATTCCGTGTTTTACCGTGCCTTTTCCGGGATCGAGATTCCCCAGGAGAAGATCCAAGAGTGTGGTCTTGCCGCACCCGTTGGGACCAATGATTCCGACCTTGTCTCCTCGGTATATGGTGGCCGAGAAGTCCTTTACGATGGCCGGGCCTCCGTAATCAAAACTCAAATCCTTCGCCACAATGACCCTGGCCCCGGAGCGGTCCCCTTCTTGAATGTTCATGCGCACCTGCCCCAGGCGCTCCCGGCGGCGGGCCCGCACCTCCCGCAACTCCTTCAAGGCCCTCACTCTCCCCTCGTTTCTGGTCCGCCGAGCCTTGATCCCCTGGCGGATCCACTCCTCCTCCTTGGCCAGGTTCTTGTCGAATTGAGCCCACTCCTTTTCTTCGTGTTCCAGCAGAGCCCCCTTACGGCGGAGAAAGGTGGAATAGTCGCAGTCCCAGGAGGTCAGGTGTCCCCGGTCCAACTCGATGATTCTGGTGGACAGCCTCTGAAGGAAGGTCCGGTCGTGGGTCACGAAAAGGAGGCTGCCCCGGAAGCGTTGAAGGAATCCCTCCAGCCATTCAATGCCGTCCAGGTCGAGGTGGTTCGTGGGCTCGTCCAACAAGAGAAGGTCGGGTTCTGAAACAAGGGCTCGACCGAGGAGGGCCCTGCGTCTTTGACCTCCCGAAAGGGAAGCGAAGTCCCGCCTTCCATCCAGACCGAGCAGGGAGCAGATACGCTGGACGGGATGGTCGGTCTCAGACACGGCGAAAAGCCCGGACCGGATCAGTGTCTCCACCGTACCCGAAAGGCCCGGGGGAACCTGCTGGGGGAGAAGGGCCACCCTCAAGCCTGGTTTTCGAACGATGGACCCTTCGTCTGGTTCCAGGCCTCCGGACAGAATCTGGAGGAGGGTGGATTTCCCTTCCCCGTTACGGCCTACCAGTCCGATTCGTTCGGCGCCCTCGATCTGGAGGGTCGCACCAGCCAGAAGAGGCCGATCGCCGTAGAGGACACTGAGGCCCCGGCAGCCGATCAGAGCCACGACGATCGCCCTACGGACTTCGGGCGGGGCCTTAGGGAAGCTCCGCACCCCACGTGGGCAGAGGTTCCCTAATGGACGTGGTCCAGCAAGCTCACTTCGATCTCCACCCGGGTCACACCCCACTCCAGAACCAGATGGCCATTGTCGCCCCCGTGGGTGTGCCAGTTGATCGTAAACTGTTCCACGGGTTCCGTCATGGTCCGGGGCAGACCGGTGAAGGTCCCGATGTCCTGGGCTTGCACCTCGTCATTGACAGGAATCCCCCAACGCTCTGCGTTGGAGTTCACTGTGAACTCCCACTCGAACTCCCCAGCGATGGCATAAAGGGAATAACTTCCCGCCTCCAGTTCGATCCCCCCTACCTGGGCCGGGAAGGGGAGGTGAAGGCCCGTCGCCTCATTCGCACCCAGGCGCCAAACCTCACCAAACGGAATCAGACCTCCTTCGATGACTCGGCCTCTGGCCGAAGGCCGCCCATAGCAGACCTTCCCCACATGATCTCCCAAGGCGATCTCAGTTTGCCCCAGCGGACTGGGGCGCTCCATGGCCTCCTCCAGGGTGACTCCCCGCAACCAACAGGAAAGGTCTTGGGCAGCTTCGGCTGCCGACATCCCGGATTCCGTGGCAGGCTCTGTCCCGGAAGCCGCATCCGCCTCCGAGTCGGCCGCGGGTCCACAGGCAAACAGGAAAGCAAGGCCGACGAGGGCCGACGAGAAAAGGGGTTGGACACGCATACAAACTCCTTATCGAAGTCAGGGATACCAAACCGATAGGATGCAACCTCTTGCCCGGGGTACGCCAGGGCATCACCCCATTGTCATTTCAACCACACTCCAAACAGGGTGGCATACATCATCCGATAAATGTCAGTATTGTCGACGTTGGAGGGTAGCAGGTGGGCATTCAGCCCGTGCGCTTTTGCCACCATCCCGCCCAGGTTGTCGTCGAACGAGGCCCAGGCGATGCCGAAGGGCCATCTCTCTCCGAACTGGTCCGGTTGGGACATAAAGGGCGGCGTCCCCGTGCCATCCCGTCCGTCAAGGGCTCCCCCGTTCCGGGTCGTAGGGGGTAGAGGCTTTTGCCCCACGAGGGAATCTGGGTCCCGTATGGGATAAACCTCCAGCCCACCGGCATCACTATCGGCTGCCGTGATGAGGAGGGTGTTCGGGTTTTCCTCCACATAATCCAGGGCCACGCCGAACGCATCGTCAGCACGGAGCAAGGCCGTCAAGGACCCCACGGCGTTGTTGTTGTTGGCAAAGTTGTCGGAGCCCTCTTCCTCCACCACCAGCAGAAAGCGCCGGCCCGAAGCCCCCAGGAAGCGAAGGGCGGCCTCGGTCATCTCTGCTACGGTCGGGGCCCAGTGGGCATAGAGCGAAAGGCCTCTTTCCCTTATTCCTTCTTCAGTTCGATCCCAGAAGGTGTGTGCGGCGCCAAACACACCCAGAACCTTCTCCGTCTCCGGGGGCAGCTGCATAAGCTCATCACGGGAATACACCACGGTGTACCCGAGCTCCCTTGCTCGGTCGATGAGGTTCATCCCGTCCTTTCGAATGCCGGGAATCAGGAACTTTCCTTCCACCCCTTCTGGAAGGAGAAGGATCTCTCCACCACCGAGAATGATATCGGTGCCGCTTTCGATGATCTGGCGGGTGATCTGGTCAACGGCACTCCTGGCCGGCGCACTGGCGGCGAAGACCCCGGTCCCGGGTTCGGCGAGGTGCCCAGTGTTCACCAGGGCCGTCGCGAGCCCCGCTTGGTGGGCTTCCACCAGAATGCTGTGAGGCTTGCCTGACAGGGAGGTGAGGGGCTCGGTGCCATCCATGCCATAGGAGTCCCAGTGGACCTTCACACCATAGGCATGGGAAGTGCCGCCTCCGTGAGAGGTAGCTCCCATGGAGTTCTTCATGTGCCCTCGATATAGGCCCAGGTACTCCAGCCGATCCCAGTTGAGCATGCCGTCGGGCCCCACGGAAAGGAGGCGGGCCGCCCCCCAAGCGGCAGCCCCACTCCCATCCGGGTGGATGAAGACCACGCTGCCTTCCTCCGGATTCCGTTGCTGTTCCTGGGCCCGGAGGGACGCAGAGAAGCCCCCCGCCATCAGAAGGGTCGCGATTGTCACCACGCGAAAGGTCATGTTCACCACCTTGAGCGGGGGAAAGCCCCCAATTGTCTTTTCCGGATTCAAGTTTTGGCGCCGGTTACTGCCCGATCGAGCGGACCATAGCCGACCAATGGAGACTCGCCCACAGTCCCGGGTGGAGGCAAGGGGTTCGTGAACAGTGGGCGACTTGCCTGCCCTGGAAGCCACTCCCATCTTCCTGCGGCCCGGAGTCCCAGCCAATCCAACCACTTTTGAGGCGGGGAGCCTTTCCGCGTAATAGGGTGTGGCCGCGCCCAGGGGTTTTCCGCGTGCCAGACAAGGAAGGACGACAAATGCAATGCTGAAGCATCGGGGAGGGGCTCTGACGCCGCGACCACTGCTTGCGCGGCGGTGCCCGGCCGCAACCCCCCTGGGCCCCTCGGGTTTCGCCCGCGCTCCGCTCGGCGGTCTCGCGGCAGTCCACTTGGAATCTGCGAGCAGACGGACCGCTCGGCTCGGCGGCACGGGGCCATCTGCTTTGCTGGAACTCCTCGACGTAGCACACGACCATGCGTTGACCTCGTTTCACTCGGCCGTCTCGGAAGCTCGGCACGGAGCTCCCCCTCTCAGCTGGCCCCGAGGCGCTCATAACGCGGTTCGCTCCATTACGCGGAAAGGCTCCTAAATGTTCCTGGAGCAATTCAGCCTGCCGTTGGCCATGCTTGCCCAGATCACGTGGGATGTTTCTCCTGAGATTTTCCGACTCGGGCCGTTTCCCATTCGGTGGTACTCCCTGGGCTGGCTCCTGGCCTTCGGCGTGGGATTCTACCTGGTCCGTTGGATGTACCAGAAGGAAGGGAAGCCCGAAAAGGACCTGGAGTCGGTTCTACTCTACATGATTCTGGGCGCCATCATCGGAGCCCGACTTGGGCATTGCCTCTTCTACCGCCCCGACTACTACCTGGCAAACCCTCTGGAGATCGTGGCTTTCTGGAAAGGATTCCGAGGCCTGGCCAGCCATGGAGGGACCCTCGGGATCATGGTATCCCTCTACATCTTCAGCCGAAAACACGTGGACCAACCCTACCTCTGGCTCCTGGACAGGGTAGCCGCCCCCACCGCCCTTGGAGGGTTCTTCATCCGGATGGGAAATCTCATGAACTCCGAGATTCTGGGGCTTCCCTCGGACGTCCCCTGGGCGATGGTCTTTACCCGTGTGGACGCCATCCCCCGGCACCCGGCCCAACTGTACGAAGCATTGAGTTACCTTCTGGTCTTCTTCCTCCTGATTTCTCTCTATCGCCGGAAGGGGCAGAGATTACCTCCTGGGACGCTTATCGGGATTTTCTTCGCGACGGTTTTTGGTGCCCGCTTCCTCATCGAGTTCGTCAAAGAACGACATGCAGCTTTCGAGGTCGGCCTTCCCCTGAGTATGGGCCAGATCCTGAGCATCCCCATCATTGCCCTGGGACTTGGTTTGATCTTCTGGTCTGCGAAGAAAGGTGATCCCGCGGAAGGGGGAAAACCGAGTTGAGTATCGGATCCCGGTGGAGCTTTCCCGGGTTCGAGGTCGTTGAGCACCTTGGATCCAGGGTTCTGGCCCGGCCGGAAGCAGCGCCGTGGGTCCGATTCGTCCTGGAGAGCGGGAAAGGCCTCCACGCCGCTTCGGCTGGAGACAAGGACGCCATACAACTGGAAGGAAGGTACCCGGTCTTCGTCGTGCCGGAAAAGACCTCCGGGAGTAGGGGTAAACCGACTGGGACCCATTGGGCCGTACGACATTTCGCCAGGGGAGGACGCTTCGTTTCGACCGTCCTGAAAGACCGGTATGTCAGGATTTCGCCAGTTCGCCCCTATCACGAGGTCGAGGCCAGTGAGGAAGCCAGGAAACGGGGAATCTCCACGCCCAGAGTCGTGGCTGCGGCGACCTACACTGCCGGCCTGTTCTACCGGGCGGATCTGGTGACCGACTTCATCCCCAACGCCTCGGACCTGGTGGAGGTCCTCTTCGACACCCGCAGAAAGGGTGCGGGCGGTGCTGCGGAACGATTGGACGCCCTTCGAACCGCCGGAGAGATGGTGAGGAGGATGGCTGATGCGGGCCTTCGACACCGGGACCTTCACGCCCGAAACATCCTACTGGAATGGCAAGGCATTGCGCCCAAACCCCACTTGTTGGACCTGGACCGGTGCGACGTCCGAACGGAGGGCACTCAGGTGCCAGCCACCCCCATGTACCAGAGGCTTCGGCGATCTCTTATGAAGTGGGAACGCAGAACAAGACTTCACATCTCGGAAAAGGAATGGGAAACGCTGGCTCAGGCCGTGTCCGGTTGAACTCCTCCGGCCCCCTCCATTCCCGCCCACGGTCCATCCTCATCGTCCTATTGTCGGCTGTGGGGGATGCCGTCCAGGTACTTCCGGTAGTTACCGCCCTCCGTCGGACTTTCCCCGGTACCCACCTGACCTGGGTCTTGCAGCCTGGACCCCATTCCCTGGTCAAAGGCCACCCTGCGGTGGATGAGTTCATCCTTTTCCACCGGGGGGCCCGGGGGAAGACCCTGCGATCCATCCTCTCTGGCTTGGATGGGATCCGGTCTGCGACCCGGTCGCTGCGAGGAATAGCTGACCGGCAAACAGGCGGGCGGTTCGATCTGTTATTGGATCTGCAGGTATACTTGAAAGCGGGGCTCCTTACTGCCCAGGTTCCGGCAAGAGTCAAGCTGGGCTTCGATCGGCGGAGGGCTAGGGACCTCAACTGGCTCTTCACCACTCATCGGATCCCACCTCACCCCCACGATTTCGCCCACACCCAGGATCAATATTTCGAGTTCCTCCGGCATATCGGGGTAAACCCGGAGCCGGTGAGTTACGGCCTCGAGGTCTCCGACGAGGAGCGGCGAGACCAGAGCAGCTTCTTTGGGTCCCTGGAGCGCCCGGGTTGTGCCATGGTGGTGGGATCCAGCGATCGCCGTAAGAACTGGACCCCGGAGGGATACGTGAGTGTCGCTTCCGGGATCCGTCAGGACTTCGGGTTGCAGCCGATCCTGGTGGGAGGCCGTTCTCTGGAAGAGGAGCGGATCGCTCAGGCCATACTCCAACGCTGCGACGTGAAAGTGTTGGACGCCCGAGGGGGGGGACTCAGGCGCCTGCTTTGGCTCCTCGAGGGATCGACTCTAGTCATCACCCCCGATACGGGACCCCTCCACATGGCGCGAGCGGTGGAGGTTCCCGTGATTGGACTGTTCGGTTTCACGAACCCAAAGCGATCAGGGCCCTACCGGCGATTCACCGAGCTCGTGGCGGACGGATACGCACGGGTCCCAGGTGAGGAGTACCCGGTGAGCATGGAACGGCGCTCGGGGGGAATGGGCCGGATCACACCGGAACTGGTGATGGAAAAGGTGAGTCTCGCACTTACGGGTCAGGGGGGTTGAGGGGGGGACGGAATAAGCGCCAGCCCCGTCAGTCTTCCTCTTCCTCCTCGTCGCCTTCCCCTTCCTGACGGACCAGGCCCAAGATCGCCGCCTGGGGAACCACCAGGTACTTCTCTCCCTCGAAGGTGATCTCCACGGCCGCCTTCCGGAAGAAGATGGCGAAATCTCCAACCTCGGCCTGGATCGGGACGTACCTGGCCTCGCCGGAAACAATTTTCCAGGGCTCGTCGTTCAGCTCTGCCGGAGCGCCGATAGGGGTCCCGGGACCCACCGCCACGACCTTCCCGGTCTGGACGGCCTGGTTGTCGACGGCCGTGGCCGGGAGATAGAGGCCAACCTTTGTCCGGTCCTCCCCCTCACCCGGTTTGACCAGTACCCGGTCACCAACAACGATGAGCCTCTTCATGGCCGCCATGTTGTACCTCCTTCGATAGGGGCCTGGCCCCAGATGGGGCGAGCCGAGATTACGTGGAACCGGCCCCTAATGGCCTTCCCAATACAAAGAGAATATGTGTCATCCCCAGGGGAAACCCCAGGGGTCTCGGTGGGGAAGTCATGCATGGGAGCCCGCCTGGAGGGAAAGCAGGCCCTTCAAAACTCCTCCACACCATAGCGTTGGAAAGAAAGAGTCTCGGACCAATGGTCCCGAGGCAGTCCCGCTTTCAGGAAGAGCTCTCCCAGAAAATCGTCCGGCTCGGGCAGTGAGCTCCAAACCTGCGGAAGGAAGGTCGATCGATGGGGAGGGTCTTCCAGGAGAAGACCGTCCACGCCGGGGCGCAGCTTTACGAGAAGGTCCTGGAGGTTCCTGACCTCCAGCGGTTCCAGTGGCGTCAGCAGGCTGATGTGCAGTTCGAGATCGGGCAGTTCCGCCTGGGAGAGCGGGGGGAACCGGAAGTCCATAAAGGCAGCCGAGTAGGCGTTCTGGGCGACGTCCAGAACCAATGGACGCCGGGCCTCAAAACTCCCGACACAACCTCTGAGCTGTCCGTGAAGATTCAGGGTTACAAAAACCGCTCCCGGTACCCGGAGGGTCTGCGGGGCTTGGTCGGGATCGGGATCCAGAGGGCGGCCTTCCTCCAGGCCGGACTGGATGGAATCGAGGGCGATCTTCCGGAGAATAGCTCGGTCCCCTTCGTCGAGAACCCCCGTGTCCCGGGGCGCCCCGGTTCCCTCGTCACCAACGGTGCCAAAAACCGCTGAAGCCATACACACTCATGTCGGCTGACTGCCTTGCTCCCCCCCTGAACGCTTCCCCCCCTGAACGCTTCACCCCTGAACGCTTCACCCCTGAACGCTTCCCCCCTGAACGCTTCACCCCTGAACGCTTCACCCCTGAACGCTTCACCCCTGAACGCTTCACCCCCTGAACGCTCCGAGCGCACTCTCCAAC
>JBDHGR010000005.1:0-25257 GCA_039589815.1 Gemmatimonadota bacterium
GTAATGCCCATCGTGCTCTATCGGGTGGACGAACGCCTGATCCATGGCCAGGTCGTGGTGGGTTGGGGTAGCAAACTACGGCCCGGCCGATACCTGGTGGTGGACGGCGTCCTGGCACAGAGCGAGTGGGAACAAGACCTCTACGTCTTGGGCGTGCCAGAGGGCATCCTGGTGGAGTTCCTGGCCCCGGAAGAAGCAACGGAGAGGTTGGCAACGTTCCAGGAATCCGATCTCAGAACGATCCTCCTCACACGGGACCTCGACACCATTCTCGACTTGGCGAGAGGAGGCGGACTGGAGGGTGAATCCCTGAACCTGGGAGGGCTACACTTGAGAAAGGGAAGGGAGGAGGTTCTTCCCTATCTCTTTCTGGACCTATCCGACAAGGATACTCTCCGTTCTCTTGCAGCCGAGGGCCTCGTTATCTCGGCCCAGGACCTCCCAGGCTCACCAAAAGTGGGCCTTGAATCGCTCCTGGTTTGAGCGACCAGAGGTGACCCGGCAATGGATCTCCTTTCCCTGACGCTTCTCGGCGGCCTCCTGGCCCTGGATGGAACCTCTCTCGGCCAGTTCATGGTATCTCGGCCATTGGTGGCTGGAGTGCTTACCGGATGGTTGGTGGGGGACCCGGTCTTAGGCCTTCTTATCGGCGGGATCCTGGAGGTCTACTTCATCTCCATTTTCCCCGTGGGAGGAGCTGAATTCCCCGAGGGCGGCCCACCCACCATGGTCGCGGTCGCCACGGGATCCATGCTGGCGGGCCCGGCGGGGGTGGCCCTCGGAACGCTCCTGGGTTTCCTCCTGAGTCGATTGGGTGCCTTCTCCACCAGGATTCTCAGGAGATTGAATGGCCGCCTGGTTCCCGACCCCTCCCGAAAGGAAGTAACGCCCTCCAGGATCATCTGGGCTCACATGGGGGGGGTCGCCTTGGATTTTCTGCGGGGGTGTCTCCTTTCCCTTGCTGGACTGATCGCGGGAGGGTGGATCACCCGGATCGCGGAGGATGTATGGCCCCTGGGGATGCCGGGCACATATGTCCTTTTGGCCGTGGGGGCCTGTATTCCCGCTGGGGCTTTCGTTGACGCCTTAGGTGGGTGGCGGAGGCGGGGGAGCCTCTTCGGAGCGGGACTTTCAGGCTTCCTCCTGGCGAGTTTTGTCCTGTGAACGAACTCGGGAGAAGGGCTCAGCTCTCGACCTTTTTCCGGTCATTCCTGATCCAGGGATCCTGGAACAATCGGACCATGATTGGCGGGGGCTTCGCCTTCGCGATCCTCCCAGTACTCCGGAAGCTGAACAAGGGGAACCCGAACCGGCTCACCGAGGCCCTTCAGCGGCACTCGGAGCACTTCAACGCCCATCCCTATCTCTCGAACCTCGCTCTCGGGGCGACGTGCCGGATGGAAGTGGAGAACCGGACCCCGGAAGAGATCCGACGTTTCAAGGCTGCTGTGAGGAGCCCCCTGGGGAGCATGGGGGATGCCCTTGTCTGGGTCGGGTGGCGCCCCACAACGGTGCTGGCATCCCTGATTCTGGCCCTGGCTGGAGCCCCACCGGGGATCACGGTGTTCTTCTTCCTGATTGTCTACAACCTCGGCCACCTGGCCCTCCGAGCCTGGGGATTCAGGGCGGGTTTGGAGCAAGGGAGTCAGGTCGGGGACTCGCTGAGGGATGCGGCGCTCTCCAAGAAGGCGGACCGACTCTCTGCAGCAGGTGTGTTCCTTCTGGGAGGGGTAGTGGGGTTAGCCCTCGGCCGCAGTTGGGCTGGGGAAAGTTGGCCCATCATCCTTCTGGCCGTCGCCGGAGGGATCTGGGGCCTTTGGCTTGGAAGCCTGGTTGGAAACCGGGTTTGGAGATGGACCTTCTGGGGAATCTCCGCCGCCATCGCGATCATCTTTCTGGTGGGGTGGGTTGGATGAGCGGTTCAGAAACACGGGAAGCTTCAGTTCAGGTAGTCAACAGGGCGGGCCTTCATGCCCGACCTGCCGCGGAGCTCGTCAAAACAGCGGGGTCTTTCTTATCGGAAATCCATGTGGAGAAGGGCGGCCTTCAGGTGAACGGGAAGAGCATCATGGGCGTCCTGATGCTGGCCGCGGAGCAGGGGTCGACACTTCGATTCACGGCCTCGGGACCGGATTCCGAGGAGGCTCTGAAGGCCCTTACCGACCTGGTGACTAGGGGATTTGAGGAGGACTAATCGGTGCCAATCATTCGAGATGGATTTGGAGCTTCCGAGGGAATCGTCGAGGGTAGGATCCAGTTGCTCAACTGGGAGATTCCCGAAGTGGTCCATCGTCGGGTCGAGGCCGACCAAGTGGAAGCTGAGGTCGAAAAATTCCAGGCCGCCCGGGAGAAGACCAGGGCTCGACTGAAGGGACTAAGAGAGGCCACATCGGCTCGGCTGGAAGAAATGGAAGGCCGGATCTTCGACCCCCAGATCCTCATGCTGGACGATCCGGAGGTGGTTGACCGGACGGTCGAATACATTCGGGGACACCACCTCACTGCCGCGCAGGCCTTCGAGTGGAGAATACTCGAGCTGAGGTCCATGTGGGAGCGGACTTCCCAACCCATGGTCCTGGATCGGATCAACGATCTGGAGGACCTCCACGCCCGGCTTCTGCGTAGGATCATGGATCTTCCCTACCTCTTCGATCCAACCGATGCCGAAGAGCCTGTGATCCTCGTAGCCCGGAATCTCACGCCGAGCCTCGCCGTTCAGTTCGATCCCGAAAAGATCCGCGGTGTGGCCACAGATTTGGGAACCCGAACTGCTCACTGGGTGATCCTCGCCCGGTCACTTTCCATTCCCGCCGTGGTGGGGTTGGGAGACATCACCTCTCTGGCTCAGGATGGCCAGGAAGCGATTCTGGACGGCCGCATCGGGCGGATCATCCTCAATCCAACCGAAAGGGAGTGGAAGATCTTCCGGGGCAGAGAGGTCCAGCTCCGGGAGTGGGAAGAGGAAATCACCAAGATCGTAAAGCTGGATGCCGTGACCAAAGACGGGCAACCCGTGGCCCTCCGGGCCAATCTGGACCTTCCGTGGGAAGCCGAACATGCCGAGAGCCATGGGGCCCAGGGAGTAGGTTTATTCCGGACGGAGTTCCTGGTGGTGGGACGTTCGGCCCTGCCGGGGGAGGAGGAACAGTACGAGGCCTATCGGCACGTGGCCGAGAAATTCCCCGAGTCGGCCGTCATTATCAGGACCTTCGACGTGGGAGGGGACAAGTTTCCCATGTTTCTCCACATGCCCCGGGAGTCGAACCCATTCCTCGGCTGGAGGGCCATCAGGGTGTGTCTGGACCAACCAGAGCTTTTCCGGCCTCAGCTTCGTGCCCTCCTCCGCGCAACGGCACACGGTGACCTCCGCATCATGTTGCCTCTGGTCAATGATGTGGACGAGGTTCTCCGGGTCCGGGCCCTACTCAAGGCGGAAGAGGACCGGCTCACGGAGGAGGATCTCGATTTCAATCCTGGTTACAAACTTGGTCTTTTGATCGAGACTCCCGCGGCTGCCCTGGATGCTGTGGAGTTGGCGCGCCATGCCGACTTCTTCTCCATCGGCACGAACGACCTGGTCCAGTATACCCTGGCGGTTGATCGGACCAACACGCGTCTCGCGCCCCTTTTCAACCCGTTCCACCCCGCGGTTATCCGACAACTTCACCAGGTGTCCCGTGTCGCCCGGGCTGCAGGCATCGAAGTCAGCGTCTGCGGGGAGCTGGCGGCCAACCCTCTGGGCGCTTTTCTTCTTCTGGGACTGGACATTCATTCCCTTTCTGTGGCCTGGCCTTCTCTCCCGGAGATCAAGAAGGTGATCCGGGAATTCCGTATCGAAGACGCCAGGACCGCCGCAGCCCGTGCCCTGGCCGCGCCGACCAGCAGAGAGGTGACGGCCCACCTGGTGGAGGGGGTCGGGGACAGCGTCGACCTCTCCGCATTCTCAGGACGCTGGAGCTTGAACGTTCCCAATCCCGGGGGGTAAAGCCCCCGGGACAAATCTCTCTGCGTTTTTCGCTTAAACCCTGAACCAAAGAACAGGCCGTGAGCCTCCGACTCTTCACATCCGAATCCGTGACTGAGGGTCATCCCGACAAGATTGCGGACCAGATCTCCGACGCCGTACTGGACAACATTCTTTTTCAGGATCCCAAGGCGCGGGTCGCGGCCGAGGTTCTTGTAACGACCGGTATGGCCCTGGTGGCCGGTGAGATCTCGACCGACGCCTACGTCGAGATCCCAGAGATCGTTCGGGAGACCCTCAAGTCCATCGGCTATGTTCACCCCGACTTCGGCATTGACGGGAACACCTGCGCGGTCCTTACCACCATCGACCAACAAGCCCCTGATATCGCCATGGGTGTGGACACGGGAGGTGCGGGGGATCAGGGCATGATGTACGGATATGCGACCGATGAGACCCCTTCCTTAATGCCGGCACCCATCACCCTTTCCCACCGCCTCACCGAAAAGTTGGCGTCCCTGCGGAAATCGGGGCAACTGGGCTGGATCAGGCCTGATGGGAAGGCGCAGGTGTCGATGCTCTATGACGGGGACCAACCCATCCGCGTCGATACCGTGGTCCTGAGTGCCCAGCACGACCCGGACATCGAGTTGGATGACCTGAAGGAGGAGATCGTCGAAAAGGTGATCCATCCTTCTATCCCGGAAGAGTTCCTCGACGCCGATGCTTGCACCTTCCACATCAACCCCACGGGCCGGTTCGTCATCGGGGGACCACACGGAGACACGGGTCTCACAGGCCGCAAGATCATGGTAGACACCTACGGTGGGATCGGTCGGCACGGAGGTGGCGCGTTCAGCGGAAAAGACGCCACCAAGGTCGACCGGTCTGGTGCCTATGCGGCCCGGTGGGCTGCAAAAAATATGGTGGCGGCGGGGGCCGCCCGAAGGTTCGAGCTTCAGATTGCCTACGCCATCGGGGTGGCCGTGCCTGTGGCGGTGTATGTGGACACGTTCAACACCGGAGTCAGGCCCGATGGAGAGCTTGCCGCCATCGTCAGGGAGGTTTTCGACTTCCGACCCCGTGCGATAATCGAACGGCTCCGTCTGGAAGACCCGATCTTCCTGCCTACGTCGTCCTACGGTCATTTTGGGCGGGAACCCAAAAGCCTCCCGGCGGGCGGGGAAGATGGGAGAGAGGTACAACTGTTCAATTGGGAAAAGACCGACCGGGTCGGGGAGCTACGGGACCGCCTCGCGCTCTAGCCGCCGTGGGCTTCGCGAACCACCCGCTCCCTTCGGAGTACTTGTTCATGTGGATAGGGGAGATGGACGGGAACCCTCCCCTGCGTCATGGACCTGAGGGTTTGGGCAGTTTCAAGGGGAAGACGCCGTGCTGGTAGAAGTCAGGGTACAGAGTCTGGGCCTGGATCGCACCAACGACAACCCGGTGGTCATTCTTGAGGAGCAGGATGGTCCGCGTGTCCTTCCCATATGGATCGGACCTGGGGAAGCGAGCGCGATCGCCATGCAACTAGCAGACTGGAGTTTCTCCAGACCCCTCACCCACGACCTGCTCGTCTCCGTCCTGGGAGGCCTCGGAGGGACCTTGGAAAAGGTCATCATCACCGAGGTGGTGGAGAATACCTACTTTGCCGAGATGATCATCCGACGGAACGGCGCCCTGATCTCCGTGGACGCCCGTCCTTCAGACTCCATCGCGGTTGCCCTCCGAATGAAGGCGAAGATCTTTGCGGAGGAGGGCCTCTTGGAGCGGGCAACCGTGGAAATCGCCGAAGAGGAGTCAGTCCAGCTGGATTCGGATGCACTTCAAGAACTTGGTAAACCAGAGGTTAAGGCCGAGGACTTAAAGGACTATCTGAAAAAGCTAAACCCTGAAGACTTTGGCCGGTTCACACCCTGAGAATTCCATGTGCCCCCTCGATCTAAAGCGGGCGATATTTCTCCTCACCCTCTTTCCCAGCCTTCTCGTTCCGGCACTCCTCGAGGCCCAGCAAGAGGTCGTTCCAGAGCTCCGTGGCGAAGTCCGCGTGGGACTGCAGCCTCTCACAGAAGGAACGGTCATCCTCCACCTCGTCTCGGACGACTCTTCCGGGGAGGTCGATAGTGTTCGGGTGGGAACGGACGGTTCGTTCATCCTCCCCTTACCGCACGTACCGGATCATGCCAGCCGTCCTGAGATCTTCTTCGCATCAGTGGAATATGGTGGGCTCCTCTACTTCGGTCCGGCTGTGACCGAGGCCATTCATCTCGACAGCCTCTACCTGATCCAAGCGTACGACACAGTATCCGTGCCTCCGGGGGGAGCCCAGCTTCCTCTCTCGGTGAGGAATCTGTTTCTCGAGAAGGCAAAGGAGGGCTGGACCGTCACCGACGTGTTCGAGCTTCGGAACGAGGGAGACCGTACGCTCTATTCTCCAGCCGAGGGGTTTGTCTGGAGGTATCCCTTGCCCCAATCCGTCACAGATTTCGAGGTCGGGCAAGGGGACATGCCCCCGGATGTTATCCGGTTTGTCAAAGGGCACTTGGAGGTTTACTCACCACTACCGCCGGGGAATCGATTCCTCATGGTTCGATATCGCCTCCCGCAAGATGACTTTGTGCTCCCCATGCCGGGGACGACCGACCGGATGGAGGTTCTGGTCCGAGAGCCTGCTCCAGCGGTCGAGTTCCCCCCTCTTTCTCCCACATCTCCGGTGGAAATGGAACCGGGGAACGCTTTCAGGAGGTTCGTTGGCGAAAATCTTTTCGATGAAGAGGTCAGGAGCGTAATGGCGGCGGAACCGTGGTCGCTACCCGCCGAGTGGCTAGGCCTGTTCGTTACGGCTCTCCTTGGTGCCGCGGGTGTCGTGGCGTACCGTCTGAGGGGAGGTGGTCCATCCCGTTCCACCGCCTCACCGGACCAGGAGCCTACCAGGGCGGGAATCCTCATGAGCATCGCAAGACTGGACGATGACTTCGAAGAGTCGGTGGAAAAGTCGGTGGAAGGGCGGGAAGAGTACCTTGCTGCGAGACGACGCCTCCTCTCTAACCTCCGGCGCCTCTCCTGAGGCATTTCGAGCTTTGGCCATCCTCTCCACCCCCGCGATCTTGCTCCGGTCCTACCCCTACAGTGAAACCAGCCAGATTCTCAGGTTCTACGCGGAGTCCAACGGAGTGGTCAGCACGATGGCTCGAGGGACTCGAAAATCCGGCGGTCGTCGCGGCGGGGGGCTTTCCACTTTTTCAGAGGGACTCCTGAACGTGCAGTTCAGGGAAAACCGGGATCTGCAGACCTTCAGGGACTTCTCGGCGACAAAGACCAGGAGGGGATTGGGTGCGGACCCCATAAGGCTCGCTGGCGGATCCGTGCTGGGAGAGTTGATGCTCCAGCACGCAGAGGGCGAGGGAAACCCAGCTCTCTTCGCTGGTCTGAGCCGAGGGCTGGATGCCGTGGAACTTTCCGACCTGGAGGCTCTCCTCCCCACCCTACTCATCCATCTCTGGTCTCTCATTCAAGGCCTCGGATTCGGGCCAATGATTCAGGAGTGCGTCAGCTGTGGCAGGGCTTTCGCCGAGGATGAGATGGGGCGTTTCGACTTCCCGGCAGGAGGTCTTCGGTGCCCCTCATGCCAGGGGACCATTCAAGGACCCCGTCTGGGGCCGGTGGCCCGGGGGCAGCTCGGAGCCCTTTTGGAGGGTGGGCTGTCAGAAGAGCTGATCCGGCCTGGGACCCACCTTCGTTTGGCCAGCGACTTCGTCACGTACCATATCTCCGGTGGAAGTCCACTCCGATCCATGGCCGTTTTGGCCAATCTCACAGCGGAGAAAGATGCGTAGGCTGATTCTTGGTACCGCCGGACACATCGACCATGGGAAAACGGCGTTGGTGAAAGCTCTGACGGGAGTGGACACCGACCGTCTGAAGGAGGAGAGGGAGCGTGGGATCACGGTGGATTTGGGGTTCGCGGAGTACCAACCCCGGGATGATGTCCTCTTCGGTGTGGTCGACGTACCGGGCCACGAGGGGTTCATCCGGAACATGTTGGCCGGTGCCACCGGAATGGACCTGGTTCTCCTTGTGGTGGCGGCGGACGAGGGCGTAATGCCCCAGACCCGAGAACATCTCTCCATTGTTAGGCTTTTGGGGGTCCCACGCCTCGCCGTGGCCGTGACGAAGTCTGACCTCGTGGAGCCTGATTGGATGGACCTGGTTCAGGAAGATATTCAGGCCCTCCTCCTGGACACTCCGTATGCGGAGGCTCCCGTCCTATCGGTCTCCTCCGTCTCTGGCGAGGGGCTGGAAGAGCTCGGGCAGGCGCTGGCCGTTTTGGGCCTCGAAGCGGAAGAAAAGGGAACAGAGGATATCGTCAGGCTCCCCATTGATCGGGTATTCACAATCCGAGGGGCCGGGACGGTGGTCACAGGCACCCTTTGGTCCGGCCGGCTCCGGGAGGGAGCAAAAGTGGTTGTGTTGCCAGGAGAGAAGGAGTGCAGGGTTCGATCGGTGCAGGTCCACGGGCAGGAAGTTCGGGAAGCCAGGGCAGGGGCCCGGGTGGCCGTGGGGCTTTCAGGAAGCAAGGTGGGTCATCAGGAACTTCACCGGGGCCAGAACGTGGTGGAGGTTCTGGGCTGGGAGGTCTCCAGGATGCTCACCTGCCGACTCTCCCTCCTTGGGGATACCGGCTGGGACCTCGAACAAGGGCAGCGGGTGAGGGTTCACCTCGGGACGGCGGAGGTTCTGGCCAGGGTAGCTCTGTTCGACGGGGCTCGGCTGCGAGCAGGGGAGGAGGGCTGGGCCCAACTCCGGTTGGAAGAACCCGTTTTGGCCCGGGTCCGTGACCACCTCGTTATCCGCTCCTACTCCCCTGTCACTACGATGGGGGGTGGCCGCGTGGCCGAGGTGGTGCCCCGGAAACGCCGGCACCTGCGGCCGGGGGAAATCCGGCAACTTGAAGGCCGGCTAGACGTTTCGGAAGGACGAGCTCTCTCGGCACTCCTGGAAACGGCGGCCTGGGAGGGGGTTCACACTCAGGTCCTTTCCCACCGCACCGGGTTTCCACCCAATCGGATTCAGGAGACCGTCGACCGCCTCCAGGAGAGCGGGGACCTCGTGAAGGTGGGTGATCTCCTGTTCTCAGAGCGTGTATGGGAGGAAGGGGAGGAGCGGATCTCTTCGTCCCTCAACATCTATCACCAGGAGCACCCCCTCCGGCCGGGAGCCCCCCTGGAGGAGTTGAGACAACTCATTCCAGGCACATCAGGTCAGAAATTGGGGGAGGCTCTGCTCCAGGGCCTGGCTTCTCGGGACCGGTTACGGGTTCGAAGGGGAACGGCGTCCCTGGCAGGGTTTCGACCGTCTCTATCCGACCGCCAAACATCCATCCAAGACGAGGTTCGGCGGCTCCTTTCCCAGGCCGACCTGGCACCTCCGAACCTCAAGGAACTGGGGGAGAACCTGGGGTCCGAACGGGAGATCGAAGCCATCCTCCGCCTCATGGGAGACCGGGGTGAAGTGGTGAGTGCGGACGGCGAGTTTTTCTTCGATCAGGGTGCGATTCAGAGGGCCGCGGCCGCGGTCGTGAGGTCCCTCGGCGGTAAGAAGGACCTGGGACCAGCAGATTTCAGAGAGGTCATCCCTGTTACCCGGCGGCACCTCCTTCCGATCCTCCGTTATTTCGATCTGGTGGGAGTCACCACTCGGATGGAGGACGGTCGGGACGTGGCCGAGGAGCTTCCCGTGGGCTGGGGAACCCCCGATAGACCCCGAAAGTAAGAACCATTGCGGGGCACATCTCAGGATTTCAAGCTTGCATTTGGAAACCCGGATCAGTACAATGGTGATGAGGTAGTAGGTTTTCGTACCCCCGTTGATCTTGGAGGGCTATCGTTCCACGGCTACAGCACAGCAGACTGTGCGGAGGTTTGAATGAGACGCCATAGCTGCGTTCTCTTCCTCCTCCTCTCCATTCTCGGCCTCACAGCCCCGGCTTCCGCTCAGGAGGTGGGGTCAGGTGGAAAGCAGGATTCCGGGTTTATCCTGGAGCAGAACTACCCGAACCCGTTCAACCCAGAGACGAAGATCCCGTTCGTTCTCTTTGAGGATCTGTTTGTCGATGGGAAGCCGGTTGTAGTATCGGTTCGAATCTTCAACGTTCTGCAGCAGTTCATCACCGCACCCACCGCCTTGGCCCACCCCCACGGGGAGGGAGTTCCCGTTTTGGAACTGGAATACACCTTTCCGGGACGGTACGAAGCATACTGGGACGGGCGAGATGAGCGCGGACGGCAGGTCGCGTCCGGAGTGTACTTTGTCCAGCTCACCGTGAATGGAAAGACTCAGTTCCTGAGGATGTACGTCACTAAGTGACCTTCGATCCTCCGGCCCTGAGTAGGGGGAATGAGCAAGAGACAACAAAAGGACTAGGGGCGCTCTTGGTTGAGCGCCCCTAGTCCTTTTTACGCAGGCCGGGATTGCCCGGCGACAGTGTCGGATCAGGTGGTGGGCACGTAAAGAAATCGGCCGCAGCTCTCGCAAATCTCCACCCCCTGGTTCCCGTCACCCACTCGGGAGGTTGGGATCGACACGAAGCAACCGTAGCAAACCCCCCCGATGACTGGAACCACCATCCGACCGAGGGTGGGGAACCCTCGTTCGCAACGCCGTTGAATTACGGGGTCCAGGCTCTTCGTCAACTCCCCGATCTTCTCGTCGAGAGCTTCCGCCGCAGATTGGGGATCGATGTTGAAATGTTTCACCTGAACCGAATCGAACCCGGGTTCTTCCAGGAGCGCGGTTTTCTGAAGGTGAAGATCCTGAATCTCCAGGAGGAGCATGAGCTGAGGATTCATGGGTTATTGAGCTTTGTCTTCCAGGAGTTTCAGGAATTCCTCCGGGGTGGAGATGCTCTCAAGTTCACCAGGGACCTCTGGGTCCTTTGCGAACTGGGCAATCTTCCCGAGCACGGGTAGATACTGATTTGAAACTTCCAGAGGAGGTGCGACGATAAGGAAGAAGTTGAACACGGGGTTCCCGTCGATGGCCTTGAAGTCCACCCCTCCGGGCTTCCGGCCATACGCGAGCCTCAGGCGGTTCACCACCAAAGACCTGCAGTGGGGAATGGCAATCCCTTTTCCGATTCCAGTTGACCCAAGGTTTTCCCTACGTTTCAGGGTCTTAAAAAGAATCGCCTCGGACTTCTCGTCCATTCCGAGGAGTCCGATAAGCTCCTTCAGAATCTCGTCCTTGCTCTCCGACTGTATCTCCAGATTCACAACATCCGGTGTGAACAACTCTCTAAGCTTCATCCGGTAGCCTCCCTTGTCCTTGCCGTCGGCGCCGGTCGATTGGCGTTTTATGGATTTGGGGATTCCCCAATAGCCCATCCATGCTAAGCGATTCCGGCCTCAGGAGCCAGATACCCCTTGCACCGGGGTGAGGTTCGACCATCGGTCCCCGTGAGGCCTTCAGCCCAGGAGGCCCCCACCTTAGCTTGTATCCATGGACCAGGACTGTTTCTCCGTGTTTCACGAGGGTAGGGTGCCGCTTTTCCTTGCCCCCCAAGCTGGGGTCAGCGAGAGCCCATTCCGACGCCTCTGCAGAGAGTACGGCGCCGACGTGGTAGTGAGCGAGTTCGTGAGCGCCGAAGGAATCTGCCGGGGGAATGAGAAAACGAAAGATTATCTTCGGTTTCATGACGATGAGCGCCCAATTGGGATCCAGATATTCGGATCCGAACCCGCCGTGATGGCTGACGCCGCCGCACACGTAACGGAGGCATACGCACCGGACTTCGTGGACATAAACTTCGGTTGTCCAGTGAAAAAGGTGGTGAGAAAGAACGGGGGGTCGGGGTGCCTGAGGGACCTCGGCCTTGTTGAGGCCATCACCCGGGCCGTTGTGGACGCTACCCATCTCCCGGTCACGGCAAAAACCCGCAGTGGATTCGACGAAATCAGCCGGGATCCCGTGGGAATCGGTCTTCGGATCCAGGAGGCGGGAGCTCGAATGGTCACCCTTCACCCCAGAACCCGAACGGACATGTACGGGGGAAAAGCCCGGTGGTCTGAGATTGGAGCCCTCGTCGATGCCCTGGAGATTCCGGTGGTGGGAAACGGGGACATCCGGTCGGGAGGTGACGCCCTCAGGATGTGGCAGGAGACCGGCTGCCAAGGCCTCATGATGGCCCGGGGCACACACGGTTCCCCCTGGTTGTTCCGCCAGGCAAGGGCCGCGCTGGAAGGAAGGGCCGTTCCACCTGATCCGGATGTCGGGGAGCGATTTCAGGTCTGCCTCCGGCACGCCCGAAACGCTATCGCTTATGGGGGAGACCCCAGAAGGGCCGCCGTGGAGTTTCGGAAACACCTGGGGTGGTACACAAAAGGGATCCCGAACGGAAAGGATCTGAGAGGTGAGCTTTTCCAGGTGAGTTCTCTTCAAGAGATGGAAGTTTTGTTGGCACGCTATCTGGAAGATCATCAAACCGTCGTGGCCTGAACTCGGAGCTTTCAGACACACAAAAGTGTATATTTCGACGCGTGGCTCCGTGCCACGGTCTGTCCACGGTAAAACCAAAGGGGGCGAAACGGCTTCGACACGTTGGGCGAATCTGGAGTAGCGTGCCGAGGACCCCGGGATCCTCGATAAAAAGTCCGGGAAAACACAATTGCCAACAACCAACTGGCACTGGCTGCGTAACGAAACGCTAGCCCGCTTCCTGACTCGCCCGCCCGAGGCGTGACTTGAAGCGACGATAAGTCGGGCTGGCTCCGTCTCTGCGTTGCCCTGAGCGGATCGAGATCTTTTGGCAACTAGTCCCGGGACCGGTTGATCACTGGCCGCCAGGGGCGAAACTTCTCGGTGATCTACGCACGTAGAGGCTCTCGATGGACCTTTCGTGGACGCGGGTTCGACTCCCGCCGCCTCCATGAAGTAGTTATTCCTTTAAGCCCCTCGAGGGAGGCGAACCTGCCCGGATTCGGCGAAGCCGAAGACGGGGGCGGGTTGAGCCGACGAGGGCCGGAGGCCCGAGGAGACGACCGAGGAACCGCCGGAGGCGGGCCGGAGGTCACTCCCGCCGCCTCCATGAAGTAGCCCAAACAGGGGGCCGGACACGGCCCCCTATGACCTTCAACAACCGACGCTCTTGAAAACTAAAGTCTATCTTGTGGGGACCATCCTCCCCGTCGTGCTCATCGCGGACATCCTCACCAAACGGTGGGCCATGAGCGCCCTCAACGGTGGTGAAAGCTCAGAACTGTTTGGAGGGCTGGTCCCTCTGAACCTGGCATTCAACCGGGGGGCCGCCTTCGGATTGAGCATCGGAAATGACCCCCGGTGGTTTTTTATTCCCGTTACCGTCGTGGCCCTGGGGTTGTTAACTTATCTCCTCGCGCGCACCGATGCCGGAGATCGGTTTCGCGTTTTTGCCCTCTCTCTAGTCCTCACGGGGGCACTCGGGAATCTGATCGACCGAGTTCGGTGGAACGAAGGCGTTGTCGACTTTATCGGCCCCATCAATCTCGGATTCATGGACTGGCCCATTTTTAATGTTGCCGACATGGCCATATCCTGCGGCGCTGTGGCCCTGGCCATCTCTTTCTGGATGGAAGGAAGCGGAGAGACGGAGGACACCGCCGAATTGCCGGTGGGAGGTGGTCCAGAGACCACCCCGTAGGCTGCGAACCCCTGCAGCGGTTCGTGATCCCATAGGCACGGGACAGGGAAGGGGTGGAGCCGCGAGGCCCCACCCCTGTTCTCATGCCCCGAAAAGATCGTCGGCCCTCCCGACTCCGGCTACCCTGCCGATCAGAGGACCAGGTGCTTCACCAAGTCCAAGTCGGACACGTTCAGTCGGAATTCATCCACCTCCGACAACTTGGTCTCCACCAGCTTCCGGTGGACGTCTTTACCGAGCACTTCCTTCAGGAAGTCACTCCTCTCCGCCACCTGGACGGCCTCGAACAGATCATGAGGAAGAGAGGAGATTCCCATCTCCTCCCGCTCTATCGGCGTAATCCCATAGAGGTCGATAGTCATGGGATCCGGCACGACCAGGTTTCTATCCAGCCCGTCCAACCCGGCCGCCAGCATCGTGGCGAAAGCGAAGTAGGGATTGCACGCCGCATCGGGGAACCGGAGCTCCATCCGTGTCGCGACTTCCTTGCCGGGTTTATAGAGGGGGATCCTGACAGAAGCAGATCGGTTGGCCTCAGCCCAGGCAATGTAGACGGGCGCTTCATAGCCCGGCACCAACCGCTTATAGGAGTTGTGCCATTGGTTGGTGACAAAAGCCAACTCCCGAGCGTGAGCCAGGACTCCTGCGATGAACTGTTTTGCGGTGGAGCTCAGGTGATGTGGGTCGTCCTTGTCATAGAAAGAGTTGGTGGCCGCATCCGTGAAAATGGAGAGGTGGGTGTGCATCCCACTTCCGTTCTCTCCCTCCAACGGCTTTGGCATAAACGTAGCGTACACACCGCATCTGCGTGCGATCTCTTTCACCAGGTACTTGTGAGTCTGGAGAGAGTCAGCCATTCGGAGGGCGCTCTGGTACCGAATGTCGATCTCATGCTGTGACGGGGCTACCTCAGCATGATGGTACTCGACCGGAATACCCATGGCCTCCAATGCGAACACCGTTACCTCACGTATATCGTCTCCGATATCCACCGGGTTGATATCAAAATAGCCGGCCTGATCCAGGATCTGGGCGTTCTTCTCATCCTTGAAATAGAAGAACTCCGGCTCCGGACCCAGGTACATGTGTGCAAATCCATGATCCTCCAATCGGGCCAACTGGCGCTGGAGTACGACCCGAGGATGGGCTGCATAGGGGCTCCCATCCGGGTTCCGGATCTCCGCGAACATCCGGAGGGTACGTGACCCCCCGGATCGGTAGGGGAGGATCTGGGCGGTAGAGGCGATGGGCACGGCCACCATGTCACTCTCCTGGATCCTCTGGTAGCCCTCAATGGAGGACCCGTCGAATCCCATCCCATCCTCGAAAGCCCCTTTGAGTTCCTTGGGCGTGATGGAGAAGGACTTCAGAAAGCCCATCATGTCGGTAAACCACATCCGTATGGAGGAAACACCGTACTCCTCCACGTAGGTGAGGACGTCCTGGGGAGTAGACAAAGACAGCCCCTGCCGACTGTCCATCTCCTCCACATAGTCCTCCATGTCCTCCCGAAAACCCTCTACGTAGTACAGGAATCCGTCCTGATCCATGGGTGTCCGGCCTCCCTCGCCGATGTGGGGTGTTTAAGTGGGGGTCTAGTTTGCTCACTTCAAAAAAAGAAGCCAGGTATGGGGAGACTCGGCTTCCTCGACCTGGCCATTGTGGATCCAAGCACGGTTCAGGACCCTCAAGGGGATCCTCCGGTGGGATTGGTTGTCTGGGGCACGCGCGATGATAGAAGAAATCAGAAAAAGCGTCAAGGTCAGGCGAATCCCGTTGGCCCTCGGGCATCACGTCCTTACCTTTCCATCCACCCGGTGTGCCCTCGGTTGACAACAAGACAGGAGCAAGAGATTCGCATTCATGAGTGAGACCGCCCTGCTCGACCTGATTTTCCTGGACAATACCCTCGGCCGATGGCTGCTGGCTTTTGGGGTGGTGGTCCTGATCGTCTCTGCCCTCCGGCTCGCCGCCTCCGCCGTGATTCGCCGCCTCGAAAACCTCACGAAGCGGACCCGGCCAGAGCTGGACGATTTCCTTGTTGAGCTACTCCGAAAAACGAAGGGGCTCTTCATTTTGCTCTTCGGGATCTGGGTGGCATCCCTCTCCCTCACCATTTCGCCGGCCAATGACGCCCGGCTTCGGAGCATACTTGGAGTCGGCCTTCTGGTTCAGGGCGCTCTCTGGGCCACGGCCGTGGTGAACTATTTCCTCGCCCGGTACCGGAAGCAGCAGGAGGAAGAGGACCCAGCGATGGCCACCGCCCTGGGAGCGCTGGGGTTCGTAGCCAAGGCCGCGGTATGGGCCGTTTTTATCCTCCTCATTCTTCAGAACCTCGGGGTCCAGATCACGGCCATTCTGGCCGGGGTTAGCGTCGGAGGGATCGCCATCGCTCTTGCCGTCCAGAACATTCTGGGCGACCTCCTCGGGTCTCTTTCGATTGTCCTGGATAAGCCGTTCGTCATCGGGGACTTCATTGTGATAGGGGAGTTTTCAGGCACTGTGGAACACGTGGGACTAAAATCCACCCATATCCGGTCCGTCTCGGGTGAGCAATTGGTGTTCTCCAACTCGGACTTGCTGAGTAGCAGGATCCGAAATTACAAACGAATGCAGGAGCGACGGGCTGTCTTTACCCTTGGGGTGACCTACAACACCCCGCCCGAGAAGTTGGAGGCCATTCCGGAGATGATCAGAAGGGTGGTGGAAGGGAATGAGATGGTCCGTTTCGACCGATGTCACTTCAAGGGTTTCAGCGACTTCTCTCTGGACATCGAAACGGTCTTCCACATGACCATCCCGGATCACGACGCTTACATGGACGTGCAGCAGGCCATCAATCTCGAGTTGTATCGGCTGTTCGCGGCAGAGGGAATCGAGTTTGCGTTCCCCACTCAGACACTCCACCTGGAGAGGGAGGAGTGAGAGCCGGGGACCCGGGTCGGGAAGGGGCAGATGCGTCCGATGGACCTAGTCCCTGCCTCCCGGGGGATAGGGCGTGAATAAGAGGAACTCGATCCGGCGGCCACTCATTCGTAGAACCCGGAGGGTCCCATTGTGGATCTCGACCTGGTCACCGACCCTCGGGATCCGGTTCAGGCGGCCGAAAACGAATCCTGCCACCGTGTCGTAGTCATCGTCCGGGAGCTCGAACCCGAGGGTCTCGCTGGCTTCCCGAAGGGGCACTCCTCCGAATACCCTGGTGGATCCAGATTCCAGAGGCGTGAAGCCTGCCGGCTCGTCATCTTCGTGCTCGTCCTGGATCTCCCCGACGATCTCCTCCAGGAGGTCTTCCAAAGTCGCAAGCCCCGCTGTCCCCCCGAACTCGTCAACGACGATGACCATCTTTACCCGTTCTTTTCGCATCTCCGAAATGAGATCGTCCACCGGCTTCGTGGCCGGAGCGAATTGTACCGGCCGCATGATGGGCTCAATCTTCTCTACTCCGTCCCGGTGAGCTTTCCATAAGTCCCGGGCAAGAAGAATCCCCACGATCTTATCCAGGGTCCCATCGTACACCGGGAGCCGGAGATGACCCTCATTCAGCATGACCTCCATGGCTTCTCCTACACTGGCACCCACTGACACGGCGATCATGTCGGTCCGGGGGGTCATGACCTCCCCCAAAGGGACCTCGTCCAGCGTCATCATGCTGCTCACCACCCGCCATTCGTCCTCGTCCAAGGCTCCCTCTTTCCGTCCGATTCGAGCCAGGACCCGGAGTTCGGCACGGCTCACGGTGCTGGGACGACCCTGTCCAGAAGTGATGAGCCGAGCGTAGAGGGTGAGGGGGATCACGAGGGGCTTGGTGATGAAGATCAGGCCCTGGAGGACATAAGCCGCCGGTGGGGCCAACCTTGGCCACTTCGTGGCTCCAAGGGTTTTTGGGAGGATCTCGGAGAAGAGGAGGATGGAGAGGGTGAGGCCGGCAGAGAAGATGACCGTCGAAGCGTCTCCCCAGATTCTGAAAGCTAAAGCACCGCCCAGGGCCGCACCAAAGGTGTTGGATATGGTGTTCAGCGCCAGGATGGCAGCAATGGGTTCGTCCACCTGCTTTTGCATCTTGTCCAGGATCGCCCCGGCCTTCGAACCCCGGTCCTGGAGAACGTGGACATATCCGTGCGTCACCGAGAGGATGATGGCTTCCAGGATGGAGCAAAGGAAGGAGATCCCCAGGGCGATTCCTACAATGACAAGCAACTGGAAGAGCATATGCGGATTATCGATGAGAGCCGGGCCTGGGACAAGTAGCCGGGATTCCTTGGGTAGGTCCAAGGTGAGAAGAAGGCCCCGGGGGAGGCGCCCCCCGGGGCCCGACTCACCAGGACCCTCCTCCCTTGCCGGAGAACAAAGGCCGGGTGGAGTTCGCTAGCCCTCCAGGGTGGCGGTCAGCTCGATGGGCGTGGCGGACAGGGCCTTGGAGACAGGGCATCCCACCTTGGCCCCTTGGGCATGCTCCTGAAAGGTGGCCTCGTCGATCCCAGGGACCGTGCCGGTGCATTCCAGCTCGATGCGGGAGATCCCGAATCCGTCGGGGCCCTTCTCCAGATAGGCCCTGGCAGTGGTGCGAATGCTTCCGGGCTCGAAGCCGGCTTGGGCCAGACCGTTGGCAAAAGCCATCGAGAAGCAGCCGGCATGTGCCGCGGCGATCAATTCCTCGGGGTTGGTCCCGGCCCCCTCTTCGAAACGTGAGGCGAAACTATAGTTTCCTTGGACGGCACCGGTTTCCGTCTCAAGTGTTCCGTTTCCTTTGGGGAGGTTTCCCTTCCACTCGGCACTCGCGACTCGCACAGCCATCAACTTGCTCCTTTTGCAGGCTTGGATCCACCGATCGACTATTCCAGGATGTGGGATGTTTCCATGGGTCGTAACGCCCAGGGCGCCCGAAAATATATCAGCGTCCCCCCCGTGAACCAGGGGATCGCCACACCCGGGTCACTCCCCGTAGTCTCGGACCGCCTCATCCTTCCAGCAGCCACCCTATTCCATAACCCTTGTTGACGGAGCGGCTCCTGGCCCAGAGAATCATCTTTGACACAACCGGAGCGCGCTGGTCTGACCTCATGCAGACCAGCTGGCCTTCACCCGCTCCATTGACACGCTTTATCCTGAAAAGAGGCCCCATGTCCAGGTTTCGCACCTCTTCGGCCGTCCTGCTTCCCACGCTCTTTCTGATAGGTTTTCCTTTCCTTCTCCGCGGCCAGGTCACTACGCCCGAAGCGGAATTCGGACACATGGTGGGTGCCAACTACGAGCTGGTGAACTACACCGATCTTGAAGCCTATTGGGAGAAACTGGCCGGCGAGTCCGCCCGGATGATGCTGGACACCATCGGGTATACCCAGGAAGGGCGGCCTCAGTTGATGGCCATCCTCACCTCGCCTGAAAACCACCAGAACCTCTCCCGATACAAGGAAATCGCCCGGAGGATGGCGCAGGCGGAAGGGGTGTCGGAGGAAGAAGCCCGACGACTGTCAACCGAAGGCAAGGCGGTGGTGTGGCTCGACGGGGGCCTCCATGCAACGGAAGTCGTGGGAGCCCAGCAACTGCTCGAACTCGTCTATCGCCTGACTAGCGCCACGGACCCGGAAACCCTCCGTTTCCTGGACGACCTCATCATCCTCGCCGTCCAATGTAATCCGGATGGCATGGAACTGGTCTCGAACTGGTACCACCGAAACGATGACCAGGGCATCGCCCCGGAAGAGCGGAGGCCGGGTGGGATCCCCGTTCTCTACCACTACTATGCGGGACACGACAATAATCGGGATTTCTACATGTCGAATCTGGAGGAGACCACCAACATGCTCCGGGTCCAATACCGCGAGTGGTTTCCGCAGATCATCTACAACCATCACCAGACCGGGCCCCGGGGCACCATCATGTTCGTCCCGCCCTTCAGGGACCCACCGAATCATTTCCTGGATCCCCTCATCATGACCTCTCTGGACCAGGTCGGTAGTGCCATGCACCACCGATTCGTTCGGGAAGGGAAGGGGGGAACTACCATGCGATCCGGTGCCAGTTACTCCATCTGGTGGAACGGTGGGCTCAGAACCACGCCATACTATCACAACGCCATCGGGCTCTTGACCGAAATCCAGGGAAGCCCGAACCCACTCCAGATCCCATTTATCCCCCAGCGGCAGCTGGCCACCACGGATATCCCTCTTCCTGTAGAGCCGGGAGAACTCCTCTTCCGGACCGCCATCGAATACTCCCAAACTGCCAATTGGGCGGTCATGGATTACGCGTCGAGGAACAAGGATCTCCTCCTTTTCAATATCTGGCGGATGGGGATGAACTCCATTGAAAAGGGAAGCAAAGACTCCTGGACGGTCCGCCCCGCCGACATCTATGCGGCAGCGGACGAGTTGGGCGACTTGAATTCTGCCGGCACAGTCGAGGATTTCGAGCGGTTCCTCAGAGACCCGGACAAGGCCGACCCGAGGGGTTTCATCATACCATCGGACCAGGCGGACTTCCCAACAGCGGTGCACTTTGCCAACGCTCTCATCAAGAATGGTGTCGCTCTGCACCGGGCCACATCAGGCTTCACGGTGGGGGGGGTGGATTACCCTGAAGGGTCACTGGTGGTCAAGGCCGCCCAGGCTTACCGGCCACACGTCCTTGATATGTTCGAACCCCAGGACCATCCCAACGACTTCGCCTATCCGGGTGGACCGCCCATACCACCCTACGACGCAACCGGGTGGACGTTGGCGTACCAGATGGGCGTGGAGTTCGACCGGATCATGAATGGGTTCGAAGGGCCGTTCGAAGCTGTGGCCAACGTGATGGACATCCCCGCCGGGGTGGTCCGGACCGGCCAGGGGGGGCCAGCGGGGTTCCTACTCAGCCACGAGGTCAACAACGCCTTCTCCGCCGTGTACTCGCTCGTCGCCCAGGGGACGGAAGTCTACTGGATTACCAGCCCCTTCACAGTCGGCGGGACAACCTATCCTGAAGGCACATTTTGGATTCCCGGTGGTTCCCCGATCCAGAACCGCATCGAACCTTTGGCCCGAGAGCTGGGGCTCACTTTCGTCGGCTCAACGAACGCACCCAGTGGAGCGGCGCTGGAGCTGAGCCAGCCTCGGATCGGCCTTTGGGACCGATACGGAGGGTCCATGCCCTCGGGCTGGGTCCGATTCATCTTGGATGAGTTCGGAATGGACTTCAAGCTCGTATTCCCCAAGGAGTTGGATGCTGGAAAGCTGGCTGACGCCTACGACGTCCTGATCTTTCCCGACGGGGCAATTCCCACTCCACGACCCGAAGCCCAAAGCCGGTTTGGAGGGAGAGGCGGAACTCCCGATCCCGGTGGAATCCCGGAGGAGTACCGGGACCGGCTGGGTAGTATCACTGCCCAAACCACCATACCTCAACTCCGGGAGTTTTTGGAGGAGGGCGGGACGGTCATCACTCTGGAGGGGTCCACTGCTCTGGGATACCACCTCGGCCTGCCGGTTCGTGATTATCTCGTCGACGCCGACGGGGTTTCTTTCCGTTCCGAGGAGTTTTTTGTCCCCGGGTCGCTCTTGGAGGTGGAGCTCCAAGGCGGAAGCTTGGTGACACATGGTCTCCAGGAACCCCTGATCATAAATTTCGCCCGCAGCCCGGTTTTCGCTCTTGAGCCGGGAGCCACTGGAGTACGGCCCCTCGCAGTGTACGAAGACGCTACTCCACTCCGGAGCGGATGGGCCTGGGGCCAGGAGAAGCTACAGGGTGGGGTAGCCATGCTGGAGGCGGATGTCGGGGAGGGGAGTCTTTACATGTTCGGCCCTCAGGTGACGTACCGCGGCCAAACCCATGCCACCTTCCCCCTGGTATTCAACGCGATACTGTTGAGCAACGCCAAGGAAACCACACTGAGATAGAAGAGGCGCCGGTCTTTTTCGCTGAACCGTTTGGAGGGAAACGATGAAAAGAAGAGCCTTTCTCAGGAATGGACTCCTGGCCCTCGGGGCTCCGGCAGTCCTCCCTTCTGGGGCCCGGGCTGACGCCTTCCTAACTCTACGCCAGAGGCGGCAGAGCGGAGATTCGATCCGGCTCAGCTCCAATGAAAACCCCCTGGGGATCCCCCCCGCTTCGAAAGAGGCCATCGTAGGCGGGATGGGGGAGGCGAACCGCTACCCTGGCGCCTCCCGGCGGGCCCTTCAGCAAGCTGTGGCTGACCGGCATGGGATCCCTACCAACGGGATCGTTCTGGGGAATGGATCGACGGAGGTACTGCAGATGGGGGTTCAAGCCAGGCTCGATCCACAGCTCAGGCTCGTGGCCCCAGCCCCGACTTTCGAAGACGTGTTCGAATACTCCGAACCCCACCCCTGGATCGACCTCAAACCCGTGCCACTCCTATCGGACCATGCCCATGACTTGACTGCCATGGAGGAAGCTACGAAGGGAGCCCCCGGACCCGTCCTGGTCTACGTCTGTAATCCCAACAACCCAACCGGATCACTCACGTCGGTAGATGACGTTGAAACCTGGATCAGCCGAGCCCCGGAGAACGTCCACTTCCTGGTGGATGAAGCGTACTTCGAGTTCGTGGACTCCAGTTCCTACCGCTCCCTGGACAGATTGGCTCTGGAGAACCCGAATGTCGTGGTTGCCCGAACCTTTTCGAAGGTGTACGGGATGGCCGGGATGCGTTTGGGATACGGAATCACCCATCCAGAGACCGCCCGGGCCCTCCAGGCCTTCGCGGCCGGCACCAACTGCAACCACCTGGCCCTGGTCGCCGGCCTGGCTGCCCTGGCCGATGAGGAGTGGATTGGGAAAAGCGTCGGCGCCAACCTTCAGAGCCGACAAGTCACGTACGCGGTTCTTGACGAGCTCGACCTGGAGTACCTGCCTTCCCACACCAACTTCGTCATGCACCGCATCTCCGGGGATCTTCGCCAGTACATCAACAGGATGGGCGAGGCGGGAATCCGTGTGGGGCGGCCGTTTCCGCCGATGCTGGACTTCAACCGCCTCTCCTTCGGCCTTCCCGAGGAGATGGAGCGGCATGCCGAGACGCTGAGGGACTTCAGAAGGAAGGGTTGGATCTAGCGCTCCTTGGCGATAGGCCACTGGCCTGTCCCATCCCGAGATGGCCATCCGGGGCGCCACGAGAGGCTCGCTCCGGGAGGGCCGGTGACCTCGCTGCTCATCTTCCTACAAACCCGGCCTCGGCCAGGAGGATGAGCAGGGTTCTCTGAATGGCCTTGTGGCCGTCCTCGTTCACCCACCACTCACCGGGAGAGTGGTTCCCCCCTCCAGTTCCTCCCCTCCCGATGGTAACGGCCGGTATTCCCAAAGCGATCGGTATGTTGGAGTTGGTGGAGGACCTTGTCAGGTAAGGGGTCTCCCCGAAATAGCGAGTCGCCGCCAGGGCCCGTTGGACCAATGGTGCAGAGGGATCTACTTCCCCAGAGGGCCGGGACCCGATCCTCTCGGCCTCCACCTCGACGGGGGGGCCGTCTCGACGGAACTCGTTTTCCTCCTCGGAGGCTCGTTCCACCGCCGCTAGAAAGGCCCCCTCGATTTCCTCAAGGCCCTCCGGGTCCTCAGACCGCATATCCACCTCCATCCAAGCCTCGAAGGGGATGGAGTTTACGGAGGTGCCGCCCCCGACTCGGCCTACATTAAAACTGGTTCGAGGACCGGAGGATGTCAGCGAGTCTGCCACCTCCGCGAACCTTTGGATGGCTCTTCCAAGGGCGTGGGCAGGGTTCACCAGGCCGAAGGCGCCCCAGGAATGTCCGCCGCTGGCCCGGAACGTGACCCGGTAACGAGTGGATCCGAGCCCCATGGTCACTATGGATGCCATCCCTCCTCCATCAATCTCGATAAAGGCGTCGGCAGGCGGTCCACCCTCCCGGAAGAAATGTTTCACCCCACGGAGGTCGCCCAGGCCTTCCTCCCCGACACTCCCCAGAAAGATCAGATCGGCATTGGTCCTCATCCCGACCCGCTCCATGGCCCTGAGGACCGTGAGGATGACTACGAGCCCTCGGGTGTCGTCCCCAACGCCGGGAGCAAAGAGGGTGTCCCCCCTTATCCGTACGGCCACATCGGTCCCCTCGGGGAAGACAGTATCCAGATGGGCCCCCACCACTACGGTCCTGCCCCCTACCAGACCCTTCCGATAAGCCAGAACATTCCCGACCTCGTCCAGGCGAACCGAATCCGCACCGGCCTCTTCAAGAAGCTCGGCAAAAGCCCGTGCCCGTATCTCCTCCTGAAAGGGAGGAGCGGGAATCTGGGTCAGATAGATCAACCTCTCCTGGGTGTCGGCGTCGAGGGCCTCGATGGTTCTGAGGGCCTCCTGAACGCTGATCTGAGCCACTAACCTGGAGACCTCCTGATCGTAAGGACCCACCTGGGCTTTCAGCCCCGGTCCCGACGTCATACACGCCACAAGGAGAAGAGCGGACCACAGGTTATGAGCGTCCTTGAGAAAGCGGGCCAACGAGACGGAACGGGGGGGGTGCATTTTGGACAGCTCCTGAGAGAGGGTGGGTGCGCGCCAAGGAGGGTAGGGCTGGGGATCCGGTAAGGCAATCCGATGGCCCCGGGACGCCTTGCGCACCGGAGAAAGAGGCGCGATGGTTGATGGTTCTCTTAATAGAGTGGACTCGATTCTCGGAGGCTGGCTTTGGGGGATGGCAGGGGATTGTCGGGAGGGAACCCTCTCCTTCGCGTTCCCATGCGGGTCATCGAGAGCATAGGCCGCGCCAGCAGACTCGCCACCGAGCATGCCGGGCAGCTTGGGCTTCTTTTCTGGCAAGTTGTGACCAACCTGATCCAGCTGAAGGTGTCCTACCGAGACATCCTAGGCCAGATCTACGTCATGGGCGTCCAGAGCGTCCCAATCGTCATCATTACGGCGATCCTTGCAGGTATCGTTACGAGCCAACAGGGAGGATATCAGTTCACCGGAACGATCCCGCTCTACGTAATGGGTAGCATCGTGACCACCAGCGTTATCCTGGAGCTGGCCCCGGTCCTAACGGCCATCGTCCTGGTGGGCCGAGTCGGGGCAAGAATCACGGCCGAGCTGGGAACCATGGAAGTATCGGAGCAGATCGACGCGTTTCATTCGGTCGGGAGGGATCCAGTAACCATCCTAGCTGCCCCTCGAGTGGTGGCCGGAGTCCTGGTCCTTCCGATCCTCAACGGGATCGCCATCATCGTAGGACTCTACGCCGGACTCTTCTCTGCCAAGTGGACCCTGGGGCTCGGGAATGAAGCCTTCTGGTACGGGGCTCAGCTCTTCTGGCACAACTGGGATATGGTCTACTCCATGTCGAAGGCAGCGGCTTTCGGCCTGGCGATTCCGCTCATTTCTGCTCACATGGGCTTCCGGACCACCGGCGGGGCGGCCGGAGTTGGCAAGACGACGACCAACTCGGTCATGTTCATGACCCTGACGATCCTCATCCTCGACGCCCTTTTTCCGCCTCTCTTTCTTGACTAGGCGCCGGAGGCCCGACTCCAGATGATCCGGTACAGGCAAATCCATAAAGCCTTCGAGGAGCCGGTGCTTTCCGGTGTGGACCTCACCGTTCGCGACGGGGAGATGTTCGGGCTTTTTGGTCCTTCCGGGACAGGAAAAAGCGTTCTCCTG